>NZ_DICC01000009.1:0-4137 GCF_002415215.1 Empedobacter sp. UBA5036 | reverse complement strand
TTCGTAATTTGCAAGTAAGTTGTTCATTGTAAATGTTTTGTAGTTAAAACAATTTACTGATTTTCAATCAAATGAACAACTTTATTCTTTATTAATCAAAATGCACAACGGGTTGATTCTTCTAACTTTTATCAAATTAAAATTAATTATCAAAAGACAAAACAAAATTTTTATTTGATAGTAAATTCAACTTATTTAATCTTTGCTTGTGTAGAAAAAAATAGATGCTTTGATTTGAAATTTATTGACTTTCCTATTGAATTAATTTCACAATTAAAAGCCGAAGTAAATTCAAGTTTGATCCTTCTAAATCCAAAAGAATTAAATAAAAAAGTAAACATTTCTGATTTAGAATTATTAGGTGAATCAGAAATTAAACAGATCAATTATTGGAAAAGTAAAATACTGGGAGAGATTGTTTTCAATTGTTTTGATTAAACTTTTCGTTTAATAATTTTCTTACGTTTTCTTTTCTTAAAAATAATTCGAATTAGACGATAACCATATGTTACCTTTTTATTTTTTGTGATAATAGGAAATGCCATTGTGCACATCAACGAAATACAAGCAGTTGTACCTAATGCCCCTCCATAACCATTGAAAATTTTGCTCGTATAATGCAATAAAACTGCAAATAAAATTGGAGAAAAAACTAACGAAAAATAACTAATATTTATGGTTGATGATACCATTCCAATGAAAGTTCCGCCAATTACATACAACGGAATATTTTTGGTATAAAACTCTGGTAAAATTGTTGGAAAAAAATAGAAAAATCCACCGACAATCATTGCAATCATTGCAGAGGCACGAACTGGACCTTGTTTGAAACGAATGTTTAATTCATATGTTGTTAATGAAGCAATTATTGAAAACATCATTAATATTAAAAATTCAATAATCATTAGCCAATAATTAATTTAAACAACAACATACTCAACAAAACGCCTATAAATGCTAATGTTCCTAGCTTTCCACCCACACCAACAAATAAAGATTTTGTAGCAAAAAATAACAAGGCAGTAAAAACTCCAGCCGAAATAATCATCCAATAAACATACTGAAAATCAAGCGAAGTCATCCCAATGAAAGCACCACAATAAATTGGTCCTGCAATTTGTTTTAGATATTCTGAACGAGAATTAAACTTCGTTAAAAAAGAACCTAAAGTTCCTATAATTCCTGCAGAAAAAACACCGCCTAAACCTAATTTATTATTGATCAAATATGTAATTATTGCTGCAATAGGAATCCATAAAACCAAAGTTTTACGATCAAAAGAATATTCGTGATGATGCAGTGGAAACTTGCGGTAAACCACAATCAAAAGTAAACAAATTGCAGCAATAATGTAAGGAACAAGATAATGTTCTATTCTTTCGTTCATTATCGAAAATAAAAACAGAAACTGAATTATAAAAATAATCAGTATCGTGACAAATTTTATGATGCGTTTGGTTTGCACAATTATTTTTTGAAGTTGCAAAGTTAGTGACTTGTTTTAACAAAATAGAATAATTTTTATCAGTAAAGTTGTAAAAATTTCTTAAACTTAAGAACAATATGAAAACACTAGAAAATTTGAAATTTCAACATCATTTAACAAAGAATCTATTGAATGATGAATTTTAACAATTCGTGAGTTTCCACAAAAAATTCAGAATGAAATCACCTCTCTTTCAGAACCTAAATTCGAACAATAATATCGTTCTGAAGGCTGCATCAACGTTGGGTTACTTTGTTAAATTCTTTTGTTGAAAGTGATTGGGACAAAAAATTTCGTCATCAGTAAACAAATCTTGCGATTTATGCTTGGAATTGCAATCATCATTTGGCGCATATACAACAAGCTAATAAAAGTTAGTGTATCTTTGCAAAACATAATCTAACTCATGAAATACATCAATTATTTTCTATTATTTTTATCTACAATCATTAGTATTTTTCTGTTTTTTGTAAGCGCTAATCAAATTGAAGTTGTTCCGAATAAAAATGAAGGTTATAAAGGTGAACAAATTATGCTCATTGAAAAATCGAACGATATACAGTTTGTGAAAAATATAGCTGAAACTTCGGTAGATAAATATGATGTAATGTACAATCAATTATCTGATTTTGCAGCAAAAATGAATACTTGGATTATTTTATTATTTATTCTTCAACTTGCTATGGGCGTACTTTTCTTTCTACAATTTCGAAAAAATAAAAAATCTCAAGTCAACACAAGATTAACTTGAGATTATATTGACTTAAACTATCACAAAAAATAAGTCATTCTACCTAAAAAAATATCTATTCCTCAATTAATTCAGCTGAAAAACCAACTTCCTCAATTGTATCAATAATTTCTTCGTCTGTTGCTTGATTAATTTTTACAGACAAAACTTTGTCTGGATTATCAGTATCAACTTCCCAAGCTTCTAAACCATCTAACTTATCTAAAAAAGGTTTCACTTTGCTCACGCAACCACTACAATTTATATTTGTTTTGAATTTTAATTCTTTTGTTTCCATAACTCTTTGATTTTTGTCTTACAAATTTCGATAGAATTGTTCCAAAACCATTTACAAGATTTCGCTAAATAGTTATATGATTTCTATACTTATTAATCGTTTTGAGCTACTTTTGCATTCAAACAAAACAATTTCAATTTCTTTTACAAATGAGTCAACAAAATGACCAAAATATTATCTTAGCGATCGACGAAAAACCGAAGTTAGGACAAGGTATATTATTAAGTATACAGCATCTTTTTGCAATGTTTGGTGCAACAGTTTTAGTTCCTGCTTTGACAGGAATGTCTCCAGCAATTGCATTAATTTCGAGTGGAATCGGAACTTTAGTTTTCATCTTAATTACACGAGGAAAAGTCCCTTCATATTTGGGATCTTCATTTGCTTTTATCAATCCAATTATCGCAATGAAAGCTTTAGAAACAAACCCAGAAAGTGGAATTGCGACAGGAAGTTTCTTGGTTGGTAGTTTTTTGGTAGGAGTTACTTATTCATTGGTCACACTATTTATAGCAACGGCAGGAACAAAATGGTTAATGAGACTTTTACCCCCTATTGTTGTTGGTCCAGTAATTATGGTAATTGGTCTGGGATTAGCTTCTACAGCAATCAAAATGGTGACAAATAATCCTTCTGGTGAATATGATTTAACCTATGTTATAATTGGTTTTGTTACCTTAATTATCACGATAATTACAGCAATTTTCAGTAAAGGTTTTTTGAGTGTAATTCCAGTTTTGGTCGGAATTATTGGTGGATATCTTTTTGCAATTACGATGGGAGTTGTCGACCTAAATCCTGTTATAGAAGCTAAATGGTTTATGATTCCAGATTTTACCATTCCTTTTGTAGATTACACACCAACTTTGTCTTGGTATGTTATTTTCTTAATGATTCCGGTCGCAATTGTACCAATCGCAGAACATATCGGACATCAATTAGTTTTGAGTAAAGTCGTGAACAAAGACTTAATCGAAGATCCAGGTCTTGATAAATCGATGTTAGGAGATGGTATTGCAACAATGATTGCAGCTTGTTTAGGTGGACCTCCAAACACAACGTATGGCGAGAATATTGGTGTTTTAGCCATTACAAAAGCTTTTAGCATTTATGTATTTATTGGAGCAGCATGTTTTGCTATTTTATTTGGATTTTGTGGTAAAGTTTCAGCTTTATTAAGTACAATTCCAACACCAGTTATGGGCGGCGTTTCTATTTTATTATTCGGAATTATTGCTTCGAGCGGATTAAGAATGCTAATCGAGAATAAAGTTGATTTCAAGATTAAACGAAACCTTATTATTTCCTCTGTTATTCTTATCATTGGAATCGGTGGTGCAGCAATCCACATTGGAGATTTATTTTCTTTAGAAGGAATGGCTTTAGCTTCTATAATTGGAGTTGCTTTAAATTTGATTCTTCCTGGAAGAGAATTTGTCTCATTCAAAGAAATGTTTGATGAAGAAAATTAAATTATGTAACGTCCTGAAAAATTGATACAGGATTAGACTAATAAAATTTTATTTTAAACAGTACATATATTCGTATTTGTACTGTTTTTCTTTTTGTATGATTTTGGTTTTAAATCTTGTTGCTGGTGCATTTGCATCGGTGTTAAATAAT
>NZ_DICC01000019.1:0-135372 GCF_002415215.1 Empedobacter sp. UBA5036 | reverse complement strand
CAGTTTTTGGTACAGTGTCTTACTTAACTAAATTAAGTTTTTCATCTGCTTTCCAAATTCTATTTTCTAATGTATAACTTTTTGGTACGTAAACTACGATTGGTAATTTGCTATTGTAACGCGTCTGCAAAGATTGAGCATGTACAATTTTTTCGACAGATTTATTGTCAAAACATCCCATTAAAGTTCCTGCTATATTTCCATCAGTTTCGAAATTAAAATAATCATAACCCCAACCATCAACAGTTTTTTGATCAAAATTTCCACTTAAGAAAAATTGATTACAAGAATCAACCTTTGTTTTTTTCCCAGCAAATATTTCAACTAAATAGTTTTCTTCATTGGCTTGTGGTTTTAAAGTGATAATTTTCTGTTCATATCCATCTTTTGCTTTTGGATACATTGAATAATCTATTTTCATATTTTTTTGTGCGAATGTTACCATAACCATTAATAATGCTAAAACGCTAAATACTTTTCTAAATTTCATACTAATCTGATTTTATTTGTTTTTCTATTAGTAAGATGCAAAAGTTAGGTGAATGGTTGTGTGAGGAAATGTTAAATATTTGTGAAATAAAAAAAGACAATCAAATTGATTGTCTTTTTTGCTCCTCCTCTTGGGCTCGAACCAAGGACCCTCTGATTAACAGTCAGATGCTCTAACCAACTGAGCTAAGGAGGAGTATCGTTATCGATATTGTGTTGCAAATATAGAGCAAATTTTATTACTTCCAAATCTTAAAAGTATTTTTTTTCGTTCTACAAGTCGCATTAATAGGCAACTCTTTGAAAATGAATTAGAAATAATTTAAAAAAATTTATTCATAATGACGAAAAATTCCTTGTTGTGTTGCCGTCCACAATGATCCTTCTTTATTTGCTGCTTTTAACGCGCTTGCAGCCCACGTATTACACGTAAAAAATAAGCTATAACTTCTTTTTGCTTCGTAAAACGAATCACTATCTCCATAAACAGCATCTGTTTTTATTAATTCGACTTTGTTATTTTGATCCAAATCAAATGATTGCTTGATGTAAACAATTAATTTTTGATACTCTTCTACACTCAAATCAACTCTTTTACAATCGTCATCTATCGTCATATTATCATAAAAAGTAGTATGCATCGCCGAATCTCCTAACCAAAATGCAGCGTTGAAAGCTGTAGAAAATTTAAGATCTTTCCATTCTGGTGTATCCAAATAAAAGCCTTTATCTCCCCAACCAAAGGCAATATATTTGTATTCTTTTTTCGATTTTGTATGCGAAAAAGGCACAAAAGTAGACCAATCAATCGTTTCAGATTTTACTGGAACCACAATATCCGTATGTACGCCATTTGTCAAAATATACGCTGTGATTTGATCATTAGACTTCTCTTTTTGTTTGTTTGCTGGAATTAATGGCAGCAAAACTACTGCAAGTAAATACACCACAATTAGTAAAACTAAAGCTTCTAAAGTTTTGAGAAGAATTCGGAATATTTTTTTCATAGTATTTTGTTGTGTAACGAATATAAAACAAAAAACCTCGAAATTGCGAGGTTTTTCTTAATTTGATTCGTTGTAAAGTGTATTATGATCTTTGTCCAAGAAATTAAATTGTAAGTATTTGTACGCATCTCTTGGTACAATCTTAATCCACTTTTTATGCTTAAAAAACCATTTCATCTGAATGCTTGGCAATCCATGTTGTAAATAAGCAGCTACGAAAGGATGCACGTGCAACGACATTTTTCGTAAATCCTTATCTTTTCTATCAAGGATATTCAAGAGCACTTGTTCAATTTTATCAATTGTAACGATAGGTGCTTCAACTTCATTCGATTCTTGGTTAGGATTTTCTTCAGTTGTAACGAAATTCACTTCTGGGCGAACGCGCTGTCTTGTAATCTGAATCAATCCAAATTTACTTGGTGGCAAAATCTTATGTTTTGCTTTATCTTTCGCCATTTCAGCTCTCAGATGCTCGAACAATTCTTTTTTATGTTCTACGTCCGTCATATCAATAAAATCGACCACAACAATTCCTCCCATATCACGTAATCGCAATTGACGTGCAATTTCCGAAGCAGCAATTTTGTTTACGGCAAAAGCTGAATCTTCTTGATTTTTAGAATTTCGAGAAATATTTCCCGAATTCACATCAATTACGTGTAACGCTTCTGTGTGTTCAATCACAAGATATGCACCTTTAGATTGTGGAATAGTTACCGTTTTACCAAAAGCTTGTTTAATTTGTCTTTCGACATTAAACTTCTCAAAAATTGGAACAAATGGATCGTCGTATTCTTTTACCAAATTAATTTTATCTGGTGCAATAACTTCCAAATATTCGCGCATTTCGTCAGCTAATTCGTCATCATCAACAGAAATTTTAATAAAATCATCATTAAAATTATCTCTCAAAATAGAAGAAGCTCTATCCATTTCACTAAGAATCTTAGCTGGGGCTTTCTTTTTCTGAAGATTTTTGAAGATTTGAGTCCATTTGTTTAACAAATAAGCTAAATCTGCTTGCAATTCTTCTGCGTTCTTCTCTTCGGCAACTGTTCTGATAATAACTCCGAAGCCTTCTGGTGTTAAACCTTCTAAAATTTTAATTAAACGATCGCGTTCTGGTTTTTGTTTGATTTTTTGCGAAATCGAAACACGTTCCGAAAATGGAACTAAAACTAAATATCGACCAGCAATTGAAATTTCAGAAGTAATTCTTGGTCCTTTCGTATGGATTGGTTCTTTTGTAATTTGAACCAAAACAGAATCACCTGGGGCAAAGATTTCTGTAATTTGTCCATCTTTGTCAATAGGTTCTTCCATACGGAAGTTCTTCAATTTTTCGGTTTTGTACGTGCCATTTGCTACAATTTTGTTGTATGCATTTGACGAGCGTATTTGTGGACCTAAGTCATGATAATGTAAAAATGCATCTTTCGAATAACCTATGTCAACAAAGGTTGCATTTAAACTGGGAGCTAATTTTTTGATTTTACCCAAGTAAATGTTGCCAACTGCAAAGCCATCATTTGCAGTATCTTGATGAAATTCCATCAAGCGACCTTCATCTAAAACTGCGATGCGTACTTGATCAGCTAAGGCTGAAATCACTAATTCTTTACTCATCAAAAAATTATGTTTTTAAAAATGATAAAAGCACTTTCCAAAATTTCCATTGAAAAGTGCTATCTTGTAAAAAGACTAAATTATTAATAGCTTAGCTACTAATTATTTTTTCTTTTTGTGTCTGTTAAGACGACGACGTTTTTTGCGTTTGTGCGTCGCTACCTTATGTCTTTTACGTTTTTTTCCGCTTGGCATGATACAATTATTTTATTGTTATTTGATTATGTTTGCTTCGCTAGTCTTTACATCTTCGATGAAAGTCTTAGCTGGTTTAAATGTAGGAACGTTGTGTGCTGGGATAATGATAGAAGTACCTTTTGTAATGTTTCTACCTGTTTTTTCAGCTCTAGTTTTAATAGTAAAAGAACCAAATCCTCTTAAGTATACATTTTCTCCTTCTACTAATGATTTAATCACCTCCTCCATAAACGATTCTACCACTCTTTGAGTATCGCTCTTTTCAAGTCCTAATTTACCTGAAATGTTATTTACTATTTCTGCCTTTGTCATAATTCCTCTTATTATTCTTAAATTTGAAAGCGGGTGCAAATATAACGATAGTATCCCAACAAAAAAAGATTTTTTCAGTTTTTATGAACTTCAACTATCTGATTTTGTCATATTTTGACAAAAATAAACGAGATTTACCTTGGCGTCATACAAAAGACCCATTTCACATTTGGTTGTCGGAAATTATTCTCCAACAAACAAAGGTTGACCAAGGTATGAAATTTTACAATAATTTCATACAAGAATTTGAGACTATTTTCGATTTGGCAAATGCCGACGAACAAAAAGTCCTAAAACTCTGGCAAGGACTGGGTTATTATTCCCGTGCCAGAAATTTGCACTTCACGGCAAAGACGATTGCTGATGAATTAATTGGACAATTTCCGAATAATTTCAAAGATTTAAAAAAGCTAAAAGGCGTAGGAGATTACACTGCTGCTGCAATTGCATCTATTGTATATGATGAATCTGTGCCTGCTGTAGACGGAAATATGTTTCGAGTTTTTGCGCGATATTTTAATATTACAGATGATATAAGTTCGCCAAAAACAAAGAAGGTTTTCTGGGATTTGGGCTTAGAAATCATTGATAAAAAACGTCCGGGTGATTTTAATCAGGCGGTGATGGATTTGGGAGCAACGATTTGTACACCGAAACAACCAAAATGCGAAATTTGTCCACTTAACGAATCTTGTGAAGCGCTTCGATTAAATAAAGTTAACGAATTGCCAATAAAATTGAAAAAGACAAAAATTTCGAATCGTTTTTTACATTTTATTCTCATCGAAAATGAAGATAAAATTGCCTTGTCTAAACGAATTGGAAATGATGTTTGGAAAAATTTATTCACTTTTCCAAAAATCGAAACTGAAACTGATTTATTAGACAAAGGTTGGATTTTAGATCAAAATCTTGAAAATAATCTAACTTTTATCGAAGAAGAGAAACACATTTTGTCGCATCAAAATTTATTTATAAAATATTGGAAATTAAATGTATCTTTAAGAGATATAACAAATTTGAAAGCCGAAAATGATTTTGAAATGATTGCTTTAAACGATCTCGAACATTATCCGCTTCCAAAACCAATAGAAAAATTTATAAATAAACATTATTTGGATTAACTTTGTAAATAACAAGCCACTAAAAACCTATTACAACTATGAATGGAACAACGAATAAAGTACTTTTGATCGGAAATTTGGGTGATGATGTAAAATTGCATCATTTTGATGAACAAAATTGTATTGGACGATTTCCTATTGCAACGACAGAATCTTATATATCGAGAACGGGAGAGCGAATTACAGAAACAGAATGGCACAATATTGTGACACGCAATAAATTGGCAGAATTATGTGATCGTTATCTGAAAAAAGGAGATAAAGTTTTTGTCGAAGGACGCATTAAAACGCGCAAATGGGACGATAACGGACAAACTCGTTATACAACGGAAATCGTAGCAAATTCAATCGAGTTTTTGACACCAAAAATTGACAATGAACAACGTCAAGCCATGCAAAATGATCAGAACAAAGTTCAGCAAAGTCAACAAAACACAACAGTTGTCGAGCCTCCTTTTATAGACGAAGGAGAAGACGATTTGCCTTTTTAGAAATTAAAAAATTAAATGAATTTTACAAAACTTAACGTTTTACGTTATACAATGAATTTTAAAACTATAATAGCATTATGTAGTAGTGCTATTTTTTTTGTGTCGTGCAATAAAAACGAGGAAGTTGCCAAACCTTTAGGGCAAGTTCGTCTCGAATATCCGCAACAAACTTATCTGTCATTCAAAGAAAATGTGCCTTATACTTTCCAATATTCAAACTTTGGAAAGGTGATTGCGAGCAAAAAACCAAACTCTTTTAATATTGTTTATCCACGAATGAAAGCGACAATTTACCTGACATATTTTCCGGTTCAGTCACCACAAGATTTAATCGTTCAAATAAAAGAAAGTGAAAGTTTTGTACAAGAACAGACGGTTAAAGCAAGTTTTATCTCGCCACAAGAATTTTCTTTTCCAGAAAAAAAGGTTTTTGGTACTATGTATGAATTAGGAGGAGAATCAGCGATTAATATTCAATTTCATGCGACGGATAGTGTAAAGAATTTTTTGGCAGGTTCGGTTTATTTTAAAACTCAACCAAAACCTGATTCTTTAGCTCCAGCAGTTGATTACATCAAAAAAGATGTAAAAAAATTGTTAGAAACCTTAGAATGGAAAAAATAAACAGCTTTGATAAATAAATTCGATTAATTTTGTAATCGTTTAATAAAATTAGAACATAAATAAATTTAAAACAATATGTTAATACAGATAGCTACCTTAATGCTTAGTTTGATGCTTTTAGTAATGTTGCACGAACTAGGACATTATGTAACAGCGCGATGGTTTGGCGTTCGTGTCGAACGTTTCTTTTGTTTTTTCGATGTGAAATTTGCCATTTGGAAAAAGAAAATTGGTGATACTGTTTACGGTATCGGTTGGTTGCCTCTTGGAGGATACGTAAAACTTTCGGGAATGATTGACGAAAGCATGGATTTGGAACAAATGAAACAAGAGCCAAAACCGTGGGAATTCCGTGTAAAACCAGCTTGGCAACGATTAATCATTATGTTAGGTGGTATTATTGTGAATATCATTTTAGCGATGATTATTTATACTATTTTGTTCATTTCTCAAGGAAAAAGCTTTGTTGATGTAAACAAAATGCAATACGGAATTGAAGTTGATGCAGCTCAAACTAAATTTGGCTTACAAAAAGGTGATATTCCAATTGGTGTAAATGGTGTAAAATATCAAGCGTTAAACGAAATAGGAAAAGAAGCTTTATTAGGTGGAGAAAAATTGGATGTAAAACGTCAAGGAAAAGAAGTTTCTTTACCAATTACAGAAGATTTCAGAACTGAAATTTTAAACGCTAAAGGTGCTTTCTTTGTACCTCAAATGCCAGCTGTTGTTGATTCTGTTGTTGAGAATAGTGCAGCACAAAAAGCAGGATTATTAAAAGATGATAAAGTAATTGCTGTTGATGGTTTCACAACACCATTGTATTCGGATGTAAAAAATAAATTAAAAGAATACAAAGGAAAAACTGTTTCTTTGAGTGTTGAAAGAAAAGGCGAGCCTATAGAATTGATGGTGAATGTTGGAAAAGATGGAACAATTGGTTTTAGTAATTCTAGAGCTTATTTAGAGTCTTTAATTTCTCAAGAAGATTATACAATTGGTGAAGGAATTTCAAAAGGAATTGTAGAGCCATTTGAAGCGATTGCAACGCAAGTTCGTGGAATTGGAACATTATTCCAAGTAAAAGACGGTCGTAAGCAAGTTGCTGGACCAATTGGAATGGTAAAACAAATGCCAAAAGAATGGAATTGGTTATTTTTCTGGTCATTCACAGCAATGATTTCTGCTTGGTTAGCATTCATTAACTTATTACCAATCCCAGGTTTGGACGGTGGACATGCTGTTTTTGCTATTTATGAAATGGTAACAGGTATAAAACCAAGTGAAAAAGTTTTAGAAAAAGCACAAATGGTTGGAGTTGTAATTATCTTAGGATTAATGGTATTCATCTTCGGGAACGATATTGTGAATATGATTTTTAAATAAATTTTAAAATATTTTTTGTGGGTGTAAAAAATACTTCTATATTTGCACCCACAATTAAGCAACATTCCTCCTTAGCTCAGTTGGTTAGAGCATCTGACTGTTAATCAGAGGGTCCTTGGTTCGAGCCCAAGAGGAGGAGCTTTTTTAGTGAAATGTCAAACAAAGACTTAAAAATAAAATTTTAAAATATCGGATTTTCCTCCTTAGCTCAGTTGGTTAGAGCATCTGACTGTTAATCAGAGGGTCCTTGGTTCGAGCCCAAGAGGAGGAGCAAAAAAGACAATCAATTTGATTGTCTTTTTTTATTATTAAAAGTTTTACTATTTAACTAATAAATATGAATATTCTGAACTCGTTTCAGATTCTCATCATAAACAGTATACAATGTTGAAATAAATTCAACATGACAAACCACTTCTACAGAAGTGTTTTTTTTATTATAAATACTTAAAAACGTTTAATTAATATCATTTTTCATATTATTGCCAATCAAAAAAATAACTTATGAAAAAACTATTATTATTTGCTACACTTTCAGCGACTACATTTTTCGCATCTTGTAATAACGATGATGATTCTAATGTAGAATCGCATGAAGAATTATTAATTGGTAAATGGCAGATTAAAAACTCTGGATATTATTTGAATGGAAAAGAAATAATTGAAGAATACAATGAATGTGATTCTAAAACAAGTATAACTTTTAATAAAAATTTTACTTATTATAATGATTTTTATGAAGGAGGAGGAAATGACCCTTGTTATCATAGCCCGTCTGAAGGAAAATGGAGTTTAAAAAACAAACGAATTACCTTAACAGAAAATAACACTAATGATACTGAAATAGAAAATATCGAAATATTAACAAAAAATAGTTTAAGAATTTCATTTGGAGATGAGGACGCCTTTTTTATTAATTATACAAAATAACAAAAAAACCTCTCAAAATTGAGAGGTTTTTATCATTATATAAAAATTCTTTCGAATTAATCTTCAGCAAATAATTCTGCTTCGTCAGCTGGATTATCAACAGAAGGTTTTCCATCTACTGGCTCACCTTTGATTAATGCAACAATTTTAGCTTCAATTTCTTCTGCCAATTCAGGATTATCTTTCAATACTTCTTTTACAGCATCGCGACCTTGCCCTAATTTGCTATCGTTGTATGAATACCAAGAACCAGATTTGTTTACAATTCCTTTCTCAACACCCATATCCAAAATTTCTCCAACTTTAGAAATTCCTTCACCGTACATAATATCAAATTCTGCTTGACGGAATGGTGGAGCAACTTTATTTTTAACCACTTTTACTTTCGAGTGATTTCCGATTACCTCATCTCCATTTTTGATTTGAGTAGAACGACGGATATCCAAACGTACAGATGCGTAGAATTTTAAGGCATTACCACCAGTTGTTGTTTCTGGATTACCGAACATTACCCCAATCTTTTCACGTAATTGGTTAATGAAAATCGCTGTACATTTCGTTTTATTGATTGTACCTGTCAATTTACGTAAAGCTTGAGACATCAAACGCGCTTGTAATCCCATACGAGAATCTCCCATTTCACCTTCAATCTCCGCTTTTGGAGTAAGAGCCGCAACAGAGTCAATTACGATAATATCTATCGCTCCCGAACGAATTAAGTTATCTGCAATTTCTAACGCTTGCTCCCCATTATCTGGTTGAGAAATAATTAAGTTTTCTACATCAACACCTAATTTCGCAGCATAATAACGGTCAAAAGCATGCTCAGCATCAATAAAAGCAGCGATACCACCAGCTTTTTGCGCTTCTGCAATAGCGTGTAACGTTAATGTTGTTTTACCTGAAGATTCTGGTCCATAGATTTCGATAACACGTCCGCGAGGATAACCTCCTACTCCTAACGCTAAATCTAATCCCAAAGATCCAGAAGGAATTACTTCTATTTTATCATCAACAGCCGAATCTCCCATACGCATTACAGTTCCTTTCCCGTAAGCTTTGTCCATCTTATCTAAGATCAGCTGTAACGCTTTCTTTTTATTGTCTAAATCGCTCATTATATTATTTTTTATTTTTCTAAAATTTGTTTTGCGTGTTCTTTTGTTTTCACTTTTTCGATTACATCCGTAATCACTCCTTTTTCATCAATAATGAAAGTTGTACGATGAATTCCATCAAATTCGCGTCCCATAAATTTCTTTGGTCCCCAAACACCAAAAGCATTCAAAATTTCGTGATTTTCGTCTGCAAGCAAAGGAAAAGGTAAATTATTTTTCTCTGCAAAATTCTTTTGTCTTTTCACAGAATCTGCACTTACTCCAACCAAATGATAACCTTGTGCTTTCAACGCATTTTCGTTATCACGCAAATCACATGCTTCGGCTGTACAACCAGGCGTACTTGCTTTTGGATAAAAGAAAACGACTAATTTTTTTCCTGCAAAATCTTGGTACGAAACTTCGTTTCCATCTTGATCAATTCCTTTAAAATCTGGAACTTTATCTCCTATTTTTAACATCTTGATTTGTCTTTAGAACTTCTCGTAAAAATAATGATTAAATCTTGAATCATAACTGATTTAACTAATTAATCTTTTATTTATACTACAAATGTAATGCTACACAACGCCAAAATAAGTCGCTTAAGCTTTACTTTTTAAAATTTTTGTTTTTGAGTGATGGTTAGTGAGTTTCTAATTACTAAATACTAACACTTAATAACTTCATTCATTTTTAAATGAATGAAAATTGAAAAACTAAAAGGAGAAGGTAAAAAAAGAAAAGCTGTTATTTTAAAACTTACGAAAAATATTCGAACTTCGATTTTCTAATAGCGAGCTTCGCATTTCGTAAAACATAAAGCGAAATTAAAGATCTTTCCCTATTTTTACACAAAAAGTTCCAGACTTATGATGTTAAAGAAAGAACGTATCCAATTTGTGATTGATGAATTGGAAAAATTATATCCAGTTCCACCTATTCCATTAGATCATCAAGACGCTTTTACATTATTGATCGCCGTTTTATTATCTGCCCAAACAACAGATAAAAAAGTGAATCAAGTAACACCCGAATTATTTGCGAAAGCTGCCAACGCAAAAGCAATGTCGCTGTTAGAAGTAGATGAAATAAAATATTATATCCGCGAAATTGGTTTATCAAACACAAAAGCCAAAAACATCAAACGATTATCCGAAATTTTAATCGAAAAATACGATGGAGAAGTTCCAGAAAGTTTTGAAGAATTAGAAGAATTACCTGGCGTTGGGCATAAAACTGCTTCGGTTGTGATGTCTCAATGGTTTGGTCATCCAGCTTTTCCTGTCGACACACATATTCATCGTTTGATGAAATTATGGAAATTGACAAAAGGGAAAAATGTTGAGGAAACAGAAAAAGATGCTAAAAAAATCTTTCCAAAAGAATTGTGGAACAAATTACATATTCAAATCATTTATTATGGACGAGAATACTCTCCTGCACGCGCTTGGAGTTTAGACAAAGATTTTATTACTCGAAAAATGTTCGAATAAAAAAACACCTTCCATCTTGGAAGGTATTTTTATTTATTATTTTACAATTTCAAAAACTTGCAAACGAAGCTTTATCGTATCTACTTTACTCAGCGTATCTTGCAAAACCAAATATTTTGGATCTAACTGCTTCACATAATAATTGTACGTTGTATCTTTTGTTTCCATTGTCAACAAACGTTTTGTTTTAGACGTATTATACACATACGTTCCTGTCGTTTGTTCTTGTACACAATTTCCTTTTTCGGTTTTATACATGTTAGAATTATAATTCGTAACATCCGAAAAATCTAATGTAGACTGTCGCTCACAAGCCAACAACTTGTCTGTTTCCGTTATATTCCCTTTCGTTTTTCTAATTTCTTTCAATTGCCATTTTCCAGATCGCAACAATTGATCTTGCGATATTGCCAACGAATCGTCTTCTTTGCACGAAAAAACTGAAAGCAATAAAATTGATGCTAAAAATAGGCTGAATATATTTTTCATTCGGTTCAATAATTATGTGGTAAAAATAAAGATTTTGAATGACGTAAAGTGAATTAAAAAAATAAACCTGAAAACTTATTTTCTTTATTTATTGCTTACGTAAAATATCATAACTGATTGTATTTGCTATTTTCTCGAATTTCTTATCAGAATCTACAATTTTTTTATCAATATATGTTTCAAAAGTTATCGTTTTATCTTGATTAATTTTCACAATTCTATCCTCAAAAATATAATCATCAATGTAAAATTGAATTCTATTATCAACAATTCTCCACAATGTTAATCGAGGCTCACTAGGAAAACAATTGCCATTACTTCCTTCTACATAGTTATAAATAGCATATCCATTATCCCAAATTGTATAATTTCTCATTAATCGACAATCATCAAATTCTTTAGACACTTTTTTGCCATTTTCATAAAAGCCCGATTCTTGTAATTTCCAAAAACCAATCACATTATCAGGTTTTAATTGTTGAGAAAACATTTTCGAAGAGAATAAGATTAATAGAATTAAAATAATTTTTTTCATAAGATTGATTTACCTTGTAAAGGTATATTTTTTACCTTATCAAATAAAAAGAATGAAAAAATTCATACTAGAAACTTCCGACAAATATCCAATTGCCGTAACCTCTTTTGGCGAAAACAACGCAACCAAAAAAATCATTGTCATTTCGTCTGCAATTGGTGTTAAACAAAGTTTTTATGCCAAATATGCAACGTATTTAGCTAATAAGGGATATTTGGTTTTTACGTATGATTATCGCGGAATCGGCGATTCTAAACCCAAAAAGTTAAAAGATTTTAAAGCGCATTTTACAGATTGGGCCGATAAAGATTTTTTAGGTTTGACACAATATATCGAAGAATTTTATCCCAATCACGAAAAATTTTTAATTGGTCATAGTATCGGTGGAATTATGATTGGTTTGACACGCGCTTACAAAGTTTATGATAAAATTGTAACGATTGGTTCTCAATATGGCTATATCAAAAATTTTCATCAAAAGGATAAACCAAAAGTGAATTTCTTTTTTCGTATTGCGATTCCTATTTTATCTGCTTTTTATGGATTTTTTCCTTCTCAAAAGGTTGGAATGGGTGAACCAATTCCAATCGGAATTGCGAAAGATTGGCGAAAACTAATTCTGAATGAAACTTCAATTCTAGGTTACGCTGATGAAACGCAAAATTTGTATGATGAAATTACAAAACCTGTTTTAATCATTAGTTTGGATGATGATTTTATGGCAACACCAAAATCTGTAGATTTATTTGGGAAATTAGTTTTGAAAAATGCGAAGAAAAAACGTTTGAATATCGTTCCAAAAGAATATGGGTTGGATGAAATTGGACATTTGGATTTCTTTCGAGAAAAAAATAAAACCGAAATTTGGCATATTCCTCTTGATTATATTGAAGAATAAAAAAAGCTCGAGAAATTCTCGAGCTTTTAGCTTTTTATAAACGAATTCCAACTCCGCCCAAAACATTAATTCCGGCTTGTGGAAAATAATATCCTCCTCCATAATAATAACCGTTTGATTCATATTCTACATCAAATAAGTTATTAATCAAGAACGAAAATTCAAGGTTTTTAATTCCTTTTACTTTTGGCGAATATCGAATCAAAAGATCCGAAACCAAATAACTATCTAATTTTCCATCTACTGGTTCTGTATTTGATAAATATTGTTCACCAATATATTTATTCGTCAAATTAATCAACACATTTTTGAAAGGAATAACTTCAAAACCAAAAGCAGAAATCACATCAGGTGACACCGAAATTTTTGTTTTTCCATAATTTTTTATAGAAGAAATTCCTTTTTCATCCCAAACCTCCTCTTCGTAATTTATATTTCTATTTTGACTTAAAGTTAAATTTCCAAAAATATTCAAGTGATTCGGAATAACCTTATAATTCGCATCCAACTCTATTCCTCTTCTATAGCTATTTCCAGAGTTAACACGCTTTCTTGCACCTACTTCATTTAACTCTCCTGTTGCAACCAACTGATTCTGGTAATCCATATAATACAAATTTGCACTCAAAGAAAGTTGTCCTACTTTTCTATAACCAAATTCATAATCTTGTAGAAATTCTTCTTTTGGTTTAGATTTAGAATCTACATAATCATTTCTCAAAGGCTCACGATGTGAAATACCATAAGAAGCATACAATACATTCGAAGAATTGATTTTAAAATTTATCCCAGCTTTCGGATTCACAAAATTGAATGTATCCGAAAATGGTCTAAACTTTTCATCATCATTTTTCCCATTTGGTAAATATTTCGCATCATAATCAACATAACGATATTGCAAATCACCAAATAATTCAAACTTATTCAATTGATACAACACTTTCGCATAAGCTGCCAATTGCTTTTTCACAGAACGATTGTTGTAATATTTGAAATCTTTATCCTTAAAACCTGTGCCTTTTACCCATAAAACATTTCCATAATGATCGCCATCATACTCGTTTGCAGATAATCCGAAAAATACTTTAAAATCATTTAGACGTTGATTTTCAACTTCAAGATTAAAACCATAAAAATCATTATCAAGATATTCACGATTAATTAAATTTCTTTTTTCTGAAGTTAAATAATCCAATTTATAACGTTTCAAACTGCGATTATTTTTATAGCTCTCGTAATAACCTTTACCTTTTGTGTAATGAAGTGTTAAATTTGATTTCCAATTATTCCCAAAATCTTGTAACCACGAAAGAAAATAATGATTTTGACGGTAATTATCGGTGTGATTTTTATAAAAACTTTCAACCTTTCCATTTTCGTCTAAAATTTCTCCTTCAAAATTATATGTTCTATCTTTTTTTAAAGTTTCAGCATCTACACCACTCCATGCTTGATACGTTTGTTCTTTTCCAAACATATTCTGAAATCTAAACTTTGTTTTTTCATTCAATTCATATAAGGCAGTAAAATCATAAGAGATTAAATCTGACCAAGATCTGTCTACATATCCATCTGAATTTATCTTAGAAAAACGTCCATCAATACTCAACTTATTATTTAGTATTTTTCCCGTACCAGCCTGAACTGTATATTTTTGCGTTTTATAATTTCCGAAAGAAACATTTGCTTCTGCAAAAGGAACGATAGACGGATTTTGAGATTCGATATTAACACTTGCTCCAAAAGAAGCCATCCCGTTTGATGAAGTTCCAACTCCTCTCTGAATTATCATAGAACTTGTAGATGAAGCCAAATCTGGCATATTCACCCAGAAAACACCTTGAGATTCAGGATTATTAAGAGGAATTCCATTTAATGTAACGTTGATTGATTGTTCATTAAGTCCACGAATTTTAATCGATGAATAACCAATTCCTGTTCCTGTATCAGAAGTTATAGAAACAGACGTAGCAGAATTTAACAAAGTAGGAACATCTTGTCCCAAATTCTTCTTTTGTAACATTTTGTCTGTTACCTTTTCCACAGTTATGGGAAGTTTTTCGACAATTGAAACTTCTCCTAATTGAATTTCTTCTTTTTGAATAGAATCTTTTTCTTGTGCATAAAGAATAGATGCACCAAATAATGACAATAAAAAAATCGACCTTTTCATAATTAATTTTAAAAAATATTATGAAAGGAGCCATCTTACACTTTTATAATTTACGCGCGAATGTAATTTGGTGAAGTACCAGTTCCCTTAGCAGCATTACCTGCCCAGGTTCTTTGGGTATAATCTCAGCCTCTTGTAAAGAAGCACCCCTTTCGATTGAACTTCAAAGGTAATCTTTTTTTTGAAATTTAAAAATTAACCCAAATTCTTAATCTATTTTCAGTTCTGCAACAATTGGAAAATGATCCGATTTGATATCATCTCCACGATAAAAATTGGTCACTTTTATGTTCTTTGAAACCCAACATTGGTCAATATTTGTGCGTAAAATCGGAATAAAAGCATTCCAAGAATTATTTAATCCAAAACCAGAACGAGCATCTTTCATTTTATCTGATTGCACCAATTTGAAATTCGGTGAATAAACCGTAGAATTCAAATCTCCAATCAAAATAATATTTTCATTCGGTAAAGCATCAATTTCCTGTTTCATCAATTCGTATTGTTTATTTCGTCTTTCAAAACGAGCCTGATTTGGTAAAGGTGGAACAGGATGCGTTGCCAAAATGCTTAATGGTTTAGCGTCTACAATAATTTTCGCTAAAATAGACGGATGCATCTCATCAATATAGTTTTTTGTAGACACTTTTGTAAACGGAATTTTAGAATAAATCGCAATTCCGAAATTGTTACTTCTTACTTCTTCTTTATAATATGGATATTCTTTTCGGATAAACTCTACATGTTTTTGCCAAGCTGGCGTTAATTCTTGTAAAACAATTACATCACTTTTATCTTTGGCTAAATAATCTTTCAGATGTTGAAATTCTTCATTCTGAGAAAAAATATTAATCGAAATAATCTTGAAATTAGATTGCTCACCTCTCGCATTTTCTCCAAAATAGAAATTTCCTAAATTTTTGTACGTAATAATCGGAATAGCAACGAGTGGAATCAACCATAAAATATTTTTATTTTCTTGTTTTCGAATCAAATAATTGTAAATCAAACACAAGAAAAAAGCAATAATTAGTGCATAAACAGAATATTGCACCAACATATCAAATACAAAGTATTGGTAAAAACTTCTACTCGATAAATAAATTCCCAGAAATACTAAAAATAAAATTTTACTCCACTTTGTTAACATCTCGTCAATACTTTTTTTGATCTCGTAAAAATAGAAATTATATTATTCATTAACTTCGCAATATGATAAAAATCGGAATTTTAGGAGGAGGACAATTGGGATATATGTTTTTGCAAAATGCATTACAATACCCTTGCGAGATTAGTATTTTAGATCCGGCTGCTGATGCACCTTGTGCACGACATGCACATCATTTTATACAAGGCGATTTCAAAGATTATGAAACAGTTGTCGCTTTTGGAAAAGATCTAGATGCAATCGGGATTGAAATTGAGCATGTTAATGTTGATGCTTTGCGTTATCTAAAATCTATTGGAAAGCGAGTTGTTCCAGACCCTGAGGCTTTAGCGATTATTCAAGACAAAGGAGTTCAGAAAGAATTTTATGTCAACAACAATATTCCGACTGCGCCTTATTTTAGATTAGATAATTGGGAAGAGTTGAAATCAAAACAAGACATCAATTATCCAATTTTCCAAAAATCAAGAAAAGATGGTTATGATGGAAAAGGTGTACAATTCTTAAAATCTGAAGCTGATTTAGACAAAATGCTTCAAGCACCTTCTATTTTCGAAACACCTGCCGATTTAGATCGCGAAATTGCAGTGGTTACAGTTGCCGATCATTCAGGAAATATCGTGACTTATCCAACCGTAGAATTTGTTATCAACGAAGAATATAATTTATTAGATTATTTATTAATGCCTTCTACACTTCCGAAAGAAATCACTGAACGTGCGGAACAAATTGCTCGCGATGTTGTAAAAGCATTGAAATCTTCAGGAGTTTTCGCAGTAGAAATGTTTGTTAACAAAGACCAATCTATTTGGGTTAACGAAACAGCTTCTCGTGTTCACAATTCGGGACATTCGACAATCGAAGCAGCATATTCATCACAATTTGACCAAATGTTAAGAACCTTAATGCAATTACCACTTGGTTCTACAAAATTGTTTACAACTTCTGCTATGGTTAACTTAATTGGTGCTGAAGGAGAAACTGGATCAGCTGAAATAGAAAACATTGAAGAGTTATTAACAATACCAGGAACATTTTTACATTGGTACGCGAAAACAATCACAAAACCAGGTCGAAAAATGGGACACGTTACATTGGTTAACGATGATTTAAAACAATTAAAACAAAACATAAAACAAGTTAACGCAACGGTGAAAGTCGTAGCAAAAAAGTAACAACTATGGTAGGAATTATAATGGGAAGTGATAGCGATTTGCCTATCATGAAACAAGCTGCTGATCTATTAACAGAATTAAATATACCTTTCGAATTAACAATTGTTTCTGCGCATCGTACGCCACAACGTATGTTTGATTATGCAAAAACAGCGCACGAACGTGGAATAAATGTCATTATTGCTGGTGCAGGAGGCGCTGCACATTTGCCAGGAATGGTTGCATCAATTACGCCTCTTCCTGTAGTTGGTGTTCCAATTAAATCGTCTAATTCGATTGATGGTTGGGATTCTATTTTATCTATTTTGCAAATGCCAAATGGTATTCCAGTTGCTACAGTTGCAGTAAATGCAGCGAAGAATGCAGGAATTTTGGCTGCGCGTATTTTAGGAGCTACTAATCCAACTTTGCAAGAAAGGTTAATCCAATATCAAGAAGATTTACAAAAAGCCGTAGAAGCGAAAATAGAGCTTGTAAAAGGCGAATATCCGAATGGGTTTGATAAGTAAGATTTAAGAAATATTCTAATAGAAAAAGCATCAATTAAAAATTGATGCTTTTTTGCTTTATTCACCTATCTTTTTTAAACTTCTCAATTTACCAAGAAGAAATTCATATTGATATACTGCTTTCAAAATTTCTTTAGTAAATTCTATTGATATTTCCACTTCAAATTTACCTACCTCATTAAATGTATTTGATTCAATATGGGCGGCATCATTTCCAAGAAGTCTTAACTCTTGCATACCCTCAATTAATTCTTTTGGAATTAAAATTTTAGTTCCTAAATCTTGTAATTTTAAATATAAATTTTTTCCATCTACTTTTCTATCAAGACAAATCTCTTCTAAAGTTTTTCTAATCATTATAGCAGATGCTACAAAGCAATTATTTGAATGAGAAATAACTGCCTCTTGAAAAGCATTTATTACTTTTTCTGGAATATTTTCTTTATCAAAGGGTATTGTATCTGATGGATAAGTTAATATTATATCATTCATTGAATTATTATATACAAAGAATAAATGCCCTAAACAAGTTCTATTTGGACAACGTCGAAGTCCAAATGTTTTTGGATTTGAAAAAGTATCCTTTACATATACATCGGTACCTATAGACTCAAATGTTCCATTATGACCACAATGTGGGCATCTAATTGAAATTCTTGTTCCTTCCGAATTTTGAATATTTCCTTCTAATTTAAACTTCATTTATTTTAATATTAATAAAGATATCTATAAAACTAAAAACTCCCAAACTTATTAAGCTTGGGAGTTTTTTATTATAAGAAATTTTAAATCTTAACGTAAAGCTCTATCGCGGTTATCTACCACATCAGCAGCTTGAATCAATGATTGTAACAATGTTTGTTGGAAACGTCCTTGTAATTGACGGTTTAAATTATCCAAAATCATTGAACCTTTTTGATTCTTTTGAATTTGTTGATTTGAAGGAATAATGTAGAAAACTCCAGCATTACCTGCAATCGCTTTAGAAGATTGATTTGGTTTTACACCAAACGCAGCTCCTACAACTTTAGGCTCTAAACCAATTCCAGTTAAATTAGAATTAGAGAAGTTAACCGTAGCATTTCCTTTTTTCGCTCCAAATTTAGAAGCAAAAGCATTCAATCCACCATTCGCAACTTGCTCGTCAACCAATTTAGCAACTTTTTCGTGCATCAAAACTGGCTCTACATATTGACGAACAACACTTGGATGCGCCAAACCTTTGTCAAATTTTTCAACTAAATGAACAACGATGTAATCTCCTGTAGAAGATGTAAACAAGTTTGTTGCCCCTTTATCTGTTTTCTTGCCAAAAGCCCATTTTAAGATATCTCCGTCCTGATCGTTTGGAATATCTTGACCAATCGCAGCATAACGCTCAATACCTTCTGTTGTATTATTTAAATAACCACCTTTTTTCGCAGTATTTTTGAAATCATTCAATGATTTTCCTTCAACATTCTGAACATATGTTCTTGCATTTGTAAATGCTTTTTCTGTTGTCGCTTTAGAAGGCTCAATTGTTTTTACAATGTTTGCAACTTGATAAGCTGTTTTGTTTTTCGCATCATCAACTTTGATGATATGGAACCCAAATTGAGATTCTACCAAATCAACTGTTCCAACTGGTTTTGTAAAAATAAATCCATTGTAAGTTTGATCTAATTGATTGTTTTTTCCAACCCAACCAATGCTTCCTTTTTGTACAGCAGATGATTTATCATCAGATTTTGTTGAAGCTACTTCACCAAAAGAAGCTGGATTAGCTTTTACTTCAGCTAAAATTTGCTCAGCTAATTTTTTTGCTTCGTCTTTTGTACGTTTTACTCCGTTTCCAGCAGCACTTCCTGTATAAGAAACTAAGATGTGACTAGATTTTACAGAATCTTTTACTTCTTTCGATTTCGAAAGTTTGTATAATTGGTATGTATTTCCAATTTTGAAAGGTCCACCAATTTGTCCAACCGTAGCAGTTTTCAAGAAGTTTGTAGCTTCTGGTCCTAATTGAGCTTGTTCCAATTCTGCTTTTGTAAAATAATTTGGAATAAATGGTTTCTCAGAATTTTGAGTCACATAAACCGAATCACTTTTTGCAGAACCAAATGCTGCAATTGTATCTGTAACATTGTTTACTTCGTCATGAACAATTTGAGTTGACAGATACTTTTTGATGTTTGCTAAAGCAACAGCGTCATCAGCAGTCGAAGCTCCAGCAGGGAAATAAGTGTAACTTAATTTTACTAAACCTTCTGCTTTGAACAATTTTGGATATTTCGCTTCGTAAGCAGAAATTTCTTCGTCTGTTACTTTTACATTTAATTTTTTAGCCAAAGTTGCATAATCAACAAATGCATACTGAATATTTGCATTCGAAATATTGTATCCTTGTTGAATATCCGCTTCTTTACCTGTAACCGCTGTACCAGCCATTACATAACCAAAATATTTTTGAGATAAAATCTGTAATTTTATTTGTTCAGCAGTTTGCAACCAACCTCTATATTGTTGTTGCGCTTCTGGGCTTGATGCCGCATTCGCTTCTAATTGAGCAATCTGTTGTTGTGCTTCTGCACCAGATGCCATTCCGAAGTTTTGAGCTGTATAGCTCCAAAATTCATCATCAGAAACTTTTAAACCTAATTTTTCAGCATGTTGTTTCAACACTTTCTGACTAACTAAGCTGTTCCAAGTTTGTTGAGCAATTTGATTTGGAGTTGCAGTTTGACCTTGATTTTCGTACATCTTTTGTGTTTGATCGTACGCACTCTGATATTCTGCAATACCAATAGGTTCTCCGTTCACTGTACCAACTACAGACGGATCTCCAGTAAATAATTGTTTTATTTTTGAATTCTCTCCGAATAAATCTCCTGCAACGAAAGCTAACATTGCAACTCCGATTACCACGAAGATCAGCCAAGTTTTTTTACGAATTTCTCCTAAAACTGCCATTGTTTTATTTTAATGTTATTTCTATAATAGGTGGCGAAAATACGACAATACATTGAATAATAAAATAGAAGAAGCGACAAGTATGCGCTTTTTTGTTAATTTTTTTAACGCTCTTTAGAATTTTTGATTATCATCAACATACTTAAATCCTTGATTATTGAATAAAGTATAGGTTTCTAAATCGTCAGTAGCTTGCAAACCGTTTTTCGCTGTTAACGAATCGCCTTCCTTGCTAATTAAGTAAACTTCTTTCGATGTATAAACTGTTTTATTTTTCTTATTCCAAAATAATTGCTCGCTTTTCAACGAATCACCTTTCTCATTTACGATAATTACATTTCCTCTACCTTCGTAGATTCCTGTTACATCACTTAATCTTCCCCAATCTGCCTGAAAATAACCTGGTTTCACACTTCCTTTTTGATAAAAGTCAAGGTTTAAACCTTTTCTAAAAATCGTGTAAGGAGAATCTACGGTTGTATATTCTTCGATTAATGGTGAACGCAAATTACCCGAAATTCTTCCAGAATCTTTGTTGATAATATTTGCATTGATAAGTGTGCGTGTTGGGAATTCTACCTTCTTTTTACTGATAGGAGGAAGTTCTTTTTTACAAGAAAAAAGCAAAACGAAAACGCTAATCAGACCAAATACAATACTCGGTTTAATTAAAACTTTTTCGTTTGCTTTTTTATACAATTTTTGTTTGTCCAAAATTAGTCAATAACTCTTTTTCTAAACCAAATATCGTTAATATCAAATCCAACTTTAACTCCGAAATAATTTTCTTTGATTAAGTTGTTTGTTGTTTTTCCTTTTTGTCCGTACTCTAACGAAATATTCATCATAGAGCCATCATTTTGTTTTCCAATTGGAAATCCAAAACCTAAAGTTGCTCCATAAGCATCAATATCTGTTCCGTGAATAGAATACTGAGCTGATTGATAATACATCCCAGCGCGATACGTTACACGATTAAAATAACTTTTGTAACTGTTATAATCTGGAATCCAATATCCTCCAACTGCCAAACGTACATTGTTTTTGTAATCTACTGCAGAAGACATTGTAGTATTTTGACCTTCTAATGGTTGAGAGAAATCTTTCCAATTATTATATTTCGCTTCTACAGCTAACGACCACGTATTATCTTTAGAATATGATGCTCCTAAAGTAAATTGTTGTGGAATCTTAGTTTTTCCATTATCAATTCTAATAATAGAAATTGTATCTACAGAAGATTGTGTTGTTCCGATATATGTGTAAGAAGTTGTAAGATCTGTCACATCTGTTCTTAACTTAGTTCCTAATGTATAAGTAGCACCAATGTTTAAATTGTTATTTTTTCCAATTTTCTTCGTATACATAGATCCTAACGTAAATTGAGCACCACGATAGTTCGATTTATCGCTATAATCTACAGCTAAACTTGCTCCATCTACAGCTAAAATCTCGTTACGTTGCAACTCTCCGAAAAGATAATTAACACGCAAACCTAAAGAAAATCCTTTTGAAAGATTTCTTGAATAAAAAGCATGAAGACTATTTAACCCTCCATCACCTTTCATCTGTACAGTTTGTTTGATATTATTTTTCTCAGAAGTATTCATAATATCATATCCCAACGCTGTGTAAGGTTGAAAACCAACTCCGAAACTTCCTTTTTCACCAACTGGAAAAGCCAATGAAATATTAGAAACATTGAAACGACCTGCATTTTCTTTATCTGTTCCAGATTTGAAATTATAATTAGTTCCACTTCCACTTGCATTGAAAGTTGTCATACGCAAGTTTTGGTTTGCTGCAGGATTCGAAAAATTCGCACTTTGTCCAAAAGGATTCGTAGGAACCGTTGAGATACCGCCCATACCAGCTTGTTCAGTATTATTATCAAACAATTGCTCCCCTACTCCGTATGCCGAATAAGGTGAAACTGATATTGACTGAGCTTTTATTGTTACCACGCTAAATAGTGATAAACTACAAATAATCCACTTCATTATGAATGTATAATAGAATTCTAAGACGCAAATATGATGATTTGTTGCGAATTGTAAAAATTAGATTGCAAAAATGAGTTGTTAAATCTCTATTAAAATATTAAAACCACTCATTTTTTGCAAAGATAAAAATATTTTAAAATTTATTTCTCGGTAAATGAACAAGATAGCTTTTTCGTCTAAAAAATATTTTAAATAATGTTTGGTAGAACGGATTTTCGCTCTATATTTGCATCACAATTAAGGCGGTGCCTTAGCTCAGTTGGTAGAGCAAAGGACTGAAAATCCTTGTGTCCCTGGTTCGATTCCTGGAGGCACCACTGCTTAAAACCTCAATCAAATGATTGAGGTTTTTTTTGTTTTAGTATTTCAAATGTTAATAATATCTTAAAAAAAATATTTTCAATTAAAAAAAGCCGATGTAGAAATACATCGGCTTTTACTTTTTATGTTGAAATAATTATTACGCTTGTTGCGCTTTAATTAAATTTAATGCTGAACCAGCTTTGAACCATTCAATTTGTTGTGTATTGTATGTATGATTTGCTACAACTAAATCTTTAGATCCATCTGCATGAACAAACTCGATTGTCAAAGGTTTTCCAGGCGCAAATTCTGTTAAGTCTATAAAGTTGATTGTATCATCTTCTTGTACTTTATCATAATCTGCTTTGTCCGCAAATGTCAACGCTAACATTCCTTGCTTTTTAAGATTTGTTTCATGGATACGTGCAAAAGAACGTACCAATACTGCTACAGCACCTAA
Organism: Empedobacter sp. UBA5036; assembly: GCF_002415215.1. Taxonomy (NCBI): domain Bacteria; kingdom Pseudomonadati; phylum Bacteroidota; class Flavobacteriia; order Flavobacteriales; family Weeksellaceae; genus Empedobacter; species Empedobacter sp. UBA5036. Next base: position 111,924 of record NZ_DICC01000019.1, on the reverse strand, counting down.
ATGACGCGGTTGCATTGCAGCATGCTCACGAGAAGAACCTTCTCCGTAGTTTTCGTCACCAACAATTACAGAAGGCACACCTGCCGCTTTATATGCACGTGCAGTGTCTGGAACTGGTCCGTATTCTCCTGTTAATTGATTTTTAACTGAATTTGTTTCTTGGTTGAATGCATTTACGGCACCAATCAATGTATTATTCGAAATATTATCTAAGTGTCCACGGAAACGTAACCAAGGTCCAGCCATAGAAATATGGTCAGTTGTACATTTACCAAATGCTTTGATTAATAATTTAGCTCCAGTAATATTTTCACCATTCCAAGGTTTGAAACCTTCTAATAATTGTAAACGCTCAGAATTTGGATTTACGATCACTTCTACACGAGAACCATCTTCTACAGGTGCTTGATATCCATTATCTTCATAAGCATAACCTTTTGTTGGTAATTCCTCTCCTTTTGGAGCATCTAACATTACTTCTTCACCAAATTTATTGATTAATTTATCTGTTAATGGATTAAAATCTAAACGTCCAGAAATTGCAATCGCCGCAACCATTTCAGGCGATGTTACGAAAGCATATGTATTTGGATTTCCGTCCGCACGTTTTTTGAAATTACGGTTGAATGAATGAACGATTGTATTTTTTTCTTCTTTATCCGCACCTTCACGATCCCATTGACCAATACAAGGTCCACAAGCATTTGTAAAGATAACCGCATCTAAATCCTCGAAAGTTTTTAATAAACCATCACGATCCGCAGTATAACGAACTACCTCAGAACCAGGATTAATTCCAAAAGATGATTTCACTTCTAAACCTTTATCTAAAGCTTGTTGCGCAATCGAAGCTGCACGTGTTAAATCTTCGTAAGAAGAGTTTGTACAAGACCCTATTAATCCCCATTCTACATCTAAAGGCCAACCATTAGCTGCAGCAGTTTCTTTCATTTTAGAAACTGGTGTCATTAAATCTGGCGTAAAAGGACCATTCAAACGAGGCTCTAATTCAGATAAGTTAATTTCAATTAATTGATCATAGAAGTTTTCTGGATTTGCATAAACTTCATCATCAGAACGTAAATAAGATTTGTGAGCATTTGCAGCATCAGCAACATCATTACGATCAGTCGCTCTTAAATATCTTTCTGAAGCATCATCATAAGCGAAGATTGAAGTTGTTGCTCCAATTTCTGCACCCATATTACAAATTGTTCCTTTACCTGTTGCAGATAAAGACTCTGCTCCTTCTCCAAAATACTCTACAATTGCTCCTGTTCCACCTTTTACAGTTAAACGTCCAGCAACTTCTAAAATAACGTCTTTTGGAGCAGCCCAACCAGATAATTTACCCGTTAATTTAACTCCGATTAATTTTGGCATTTTTAATTCCCAAGCCATTCCAGACATTACATCAACAGCATCAGCACCACCAACACCAATTGCTACCATTCCTAATCCACCTGCATTTGGCGTGTGAGAATCGGTACCAATCATCATTCCTCCTGGAAATGCATAGTTTTCTAAAACTACTTGGTGAATAATTCCTGCTCCTGGTTTCCAGAATCCAATTCCATATTTATTAGAAACTGATTCTAAGAAATTAAATACTTCTGAAGATTTATTGATTGCCTCTTGTAGATCGGTTTTTGCACCAACTTTAGCTTGAATCAAGTGATCACAGTGAACCGTAGAAGGAACAGCCGTTTTGGTTTTTCCAGCTTGCATAAATTGCAACAAAGCCATTTGAGCAGTTGCATCTTGCATTGCTACACGATCTGGCGCAAAATCTACATAAGATTCTCCTCTTGTATACGCTTGTGTAGGTTTTCCGTCAAACAAGTGAGCATATAAAATTTTCTCTGAATAAGTCAAAGGGCGACCTACGATGGCTTTCGCAGCATCTACACGTTCTTGCATTTTTGCATAAACGCCTTTAATCATATTTATATCAAATGCCATAATAATTGATTTATTTAATTGGTTTTAATTTATCAAAAAACATACCCCAATATACTGAATTATTTGTAAACTACTAACTCTTTACCGTGCTAATAATCTTATTTAAAACAATTCTAACTTATTTATTTGCAATATTATATATTTATCACAAAAAAAGGCTAACACCGAAATGTTAGCCTTTATTATATCATTTTCTACAAACAATTAGTTCATTGAAATTGGTTTAAACTTTGTTAAGTTAATACCTTCAACTGCAGTTTTGTACTCTTCGATAGAAGGAATACGTCCTAAAATCGCTGATAAAACAACTACTGGAGTTGATGCTAATAAAGATTCTCCTTTTTTACCATCACGGTCTTCAACCACACGACCTTGGAATAAACGTGTAGATGTCGCCATTACTGTATCTCCTTTTGCTGCTTTTTCTTGGTTACCCATACATAAGTTACAACCAGGACGCTCTAAGTACATAATGTTTTCGTATTCTGTACGTGCAGTAGATTTTGGCAATAAATCGCTAAACTCAAATCCTGAGTATTTTTGCAACATTTCCCAGTCACCTTCTGCTTTTAATTCGTCGATGATATTGTAAGTAGGTGCTGCAACAACTAAAGGAGCTTTGAATTCCACTTTACCATTCGCTTTTTCTACATTACGTAACATTTGAGAAACGATTTTTAAATCGTCTTTGTGAACCATACAAGATCCTACGAAACCTAAATCTACGTGTTTATCACCACCATAGTAAGTTAAATCGCGGATTGTATCGTGTGTATAACGTTTAGAAACATCAGCATTGTTTACGTCTGGATCGGCAATCATTGGCTCTTCGATAATATCTAAGTCGATCACTACTTCAGCATAATATTTTGCATTTGAATCTGGAGTTAAAGCAGGTTTAGCACCCGATTTAATTTCTTCGATACGTTTGTTTGCTTTGTCGATTAATCCTTGTAATACTTGGTTTTTGTTATCCATTCCTTTCTCGATCATGATTTGGATACGAGATTTAGCAATATCTAACGATTGGATTAATGTATCATCTTGAGAAATACAGATAGATGCTTTCGCTTTCATTTCTGCAGTCCAGTCTGTAAATGTAAACGCTTGATCCGCTAATAATGTACCGATGTGTACCTCGATGATACGACCTTGGAATACATTTTCACCATCAAATTGTTTTAACATTTGCGCTTGAGTAGCGTGAACCACATCACGGAAATCCATGTGTTGTTTCATCTCTCCTTTGAACGTAACTTTTACAGATTCTGGAATTGGCATAGACGCTTCACCAGTTGCTAAAGCTAAAGCTACTGTACCTGAATCGGCACCAAAAGCAACACCTTTAGACATACGTGTGTGTGAGTCACCTCCAATGATAATCGCCCATTCGTCGATTGTAATATCATTCAATACTTTGTGGATAACGTCTGTCATTGCATGATATTCACCTTTAGGGTCACGTGCTGTAATTACACCGAAATCATTCATAAATTTCATCAATTTAGGAATATTAGCTTGTGCTTTTTTATCCCAAACTGAAGCGGTGTGACATCCTGATTGATAAGCACCATCAACTGTTGGAGCGATAACCGTAGCAGCCATTGCTTCTAACTCTTGTGATGTCATCAAACCAGTTGTATCCTGAGAACCTACGATGTTTACTTTAACACGAACGTCAGAACCTGCATGTAAAACTTTTCCTGGAGTAGATCCAACCGCATTGTTATTGAAGATTTTTTCAACCGCAGTTAAACCTTGACCATCATTTGAAATCTCTTTTGAAGGAGCGAAAACTGTTGGAGCTTCGATACCTAAAGTTTGAGCAGCAAATGTTTGGATTTTTTTACCAAAAACGATTGCGTAAGAACCACCCGCTTTGATAAATTCCATTTTTTGAGGAGTCAATGATCTTGAAATATCAATTAACTCTTGGTCTCCGTTGTATAATTTTTGAGTTTTTGTATTGATTGTTAAAACAGTACCTGTAGCAACTGAATAAACTTCTTCTAAAACAGGATCACCAGCTTCGTTACGTACTACATCACCATTTGCATCAACTTGTTTTTTCCAGTTTTTCAAATCGATTCCGATACCACCTGTTACATCAACAGTTGTTAAGAAAATTGGAGAAATTCCGTTTGTACCAGCAACAATTGGTGCAATATTTACGAAAGGAACGTAAGGCGACGCTTGTTTTCCTGTCCATAAAGCCACGTTGTTAACACCTGACATACGAGAAGAACCAACTCCCATTGTACCTTTTTCAGCGATTAACATCACAGAAGCATCTGGATGTTGTGCTTGTAATGCTTTGATTTCCGCTTGAGCAGCTGGCGTAATCATACATTGACCGTGCAATTCTCTATCAGAACGAGAGTGCGCTTGGTTACCTGGAGACAATAAATCCGTAGAAATATCACCTTCAGCAGCAATGTAAGTCACTACTTTAATTTCTTCTGCAACCGCTGGCAATTCAGTAAAGAACTCCGCTTTTGCATAACTTTCTAAAATATCTTTTGCGATTGCATTTCCTGCTTTGAAAGCATCACCTAAACGAGCTGTATCTGCATCGTATAAGAAAACTTGTGTTTTAAGAACTTCAGCAGCTTGTTTTGCAATTGCTTCGTCGTTTCCTAAAGCTAAGTCTAAAAGAACCTCGATAGAAGGTCCTCCTTTCATGTGAGACAACAATTCGAAAGCATAAGTTGGTGTAATTTCAGCAACTGTAGCTTCTCCTAGAATAATCTCTTTTAAAAATTTTGCTTTTACACCTGCAGCAGAAGTTGTTCCTGGCAACGTGTTATAGATAAAGAATTTAACAGAATCCTCGCGGTATTCGTTATTAACATCTTTAATTTGATTAATGATTTCACTTAGTAATTCTGCACCATCAATTGGTTTTGGATGTAAACCTTGACCTTTTCTTTCTTCAATCTCGTTAAGATACTCTTGGTAAAGACTCATAATTATCTATCTTTTCTTTTTAATATTAAAGATTGTTTAAAACCAAGCTACTTACACCTGATTTCATCCAATCAAAATGAATTATATAATAACACTTCGCTGTATCGTCACATCTTATGCAAAAATTATTTTCATTAAAAATCATTTTTGGCATAGGCAACCACTGTTATCAGAATACAAACTAAGTATGTAATTTTTTCGAAGGGTAATTTTTAATCATTTAACTCACACAAACTCAACATACATAAGCATTTGAGTCAGAGTTTTATTCTAAAACTTACATTAACAATCATCTAAACAAATACGCGTTTAGCTATAAATTGGTACACAAAATTACGTTTATAGTAAAGATTTTTCATCAAAGAATGATATATTTTAGTTATATTTCAATAATTTAGAATTATTATAAAAAAGGTCTAAATTTCACTTTAACAATGTATTAAACGTAAATAAATAGAAGTTAAAAATTAAAAGGTTCTTAAAATATCAACTCCATAATTTTTGGGTCATTTTTTTACGAAATTGAATTATTTCGAAATATTAATAAACATTCAATAATCAATCTTTCGAAATGCTATCAATCGTCTAAACATTCTCAAAAAACAATCAAAAATATTCAATATGAATAAATATTTATGATTATTAATAATTATACAACTTTAATGAGATATTATACAACTTTTTACTAACTTTGCGCCCTTAATTCATTATTATAGATATGAAACTTTGGGACAAAGGTTTTACCATTAATGATAAAATCGAAAAATTTACTGTTGGAAAAGACAGAGAATTAGATGCTCATCTTGCAAAATACGATGCTTTAGCGTCGAAAGCGCAGGCAAATATGCTGGCAAAAACAGGTTTGATTACCAATGAAGAAAATGATGCTTTGCAAATTGCTTTGGATGAAGTTTTGGTTCTGATTGCGGAAAATAATTTCGAAGTCGACGAAAATTACGAAGATATACATTCAAAAATTGAGGCTTTTTTAATTGAGAAAACTGGCGATGCTGGAAAAAAAATTCACGTTGCGCGTTCTCGAAATGATCAAGTTTTGGTTGCAATTCAACTTTTTGAAAAAGAGTACTTAAAACATACAACAGAGAAAATTGTCAATTTAATTGAGATTTTCTTACAAAAAGCAGATGAATTTAAGAATCATCAATTGCCAGGATATACGCATTTTCAGGCGGCGATGCCAAGTAGTTTTGGAATGTGGTTTTCTGCTTATGCAGAAAGTTTGTTGACGGATTTATACTTTTTTGAGGCTGCATATAAAATTTCTGATCAAAATCCTTTGGGCTCAGGTGCAGGTTTCGGAACAAGTTTCCCAATTGACCGTTTACAAACAACGCAAGAATTAGGTTTTTCAGAAATCTTAGTTTCTTCTGTTGGTGCACAAATGCTTCGTGGAAAAACAGAAAAATCTGTTGCGACAGCTTTGGCAATGATTTGTGGAACTTTATCTAAAATGTCATACGATTTGGTTTTATACAATTCACAAGATTTAGCTTTTGTGAAGTTGCCAAACGAAATGACAACAGGCTCATCGATTATGCCACACAAGAAAAACCCAGATGTTTTTGAGTTAACTCGTGCGCATTGCAATAGAATTCAGGCATTGCCGAATGATATTATGATGACGATTAATAATCTTCCAAGTGGATATCACCGCGATTATCAAATTTTGAAAGAAATATTATTCGAACCAATGATGCAGTTTGATAATATTATTGACATCTTAACATTTGCGATTCCCCAGCTTCAGATTAAAGATAACTATATGAATCAGGAAAAATATGATCCGATTTATACCGTTGAAAATATTAATGAAGCGATCAAAAATGGAACACCTTTCCGTGATGCTTACAGAGAAGTTGGTTTATCAGTAGAGAACGGAACCTATGTACCGCACAAAGAATTTCAGACTTCGCATATCGGAAGTATTCATAATTTGAGGTTGGATTTAATTTCAAATAAAATCGAAAAATTCAAATTAGAAGCACAAGTTTTAAAATAATCATTTAAAATACATCAAAAAATCATCCTCGAATTATAGAATTTGAGGATTTTTTTGTTTTATAAATTTTATAATTTCGGAAAATTTCAACGTTTAAATAATTGATATATTGTTTTTTGTAAAATAAAAAGTGTTTTACAAAATAATTACAATCATTTTTTATTATATCAGGTCAAAATCATTCTAACTTTGACATATCAAATTAATCGATTAAAATTTAAAAAGATGAAAAAATTTTTCGCAGTAGTTGCAGTAGCAGCTTTATCATTAGGAGCAGTATCTTGTGGAGAGAAAACTGAAGAAGCACCAGTAGATGAAGCACCAGCTACAGATTCAGCTACAGCAGTAGTTGATTCAGCAGTAGTTGACTCTGCAGCAGCTCCAGTAGCAGATTCAGCAGCAGTAGCAGCTCCAGCAGCAGATTCTACAGCAGTTGCTAAATAATTTATAGCGAAGCTAAAATATAAATGCGCTCAACTAGGTTGAGCGCATTTTTTATGTCTTAAATTTACGAATCTATATACAAAACGAGAGTCACCTCTCCTTTATCATCTTTATAAACTTCGATATCCGTTAAATACAAATCGATTAAATCATGACCCCAAATCCCATATTTACCATTCGTTTCATTTCGATTGATTAAACCTTCACGTTTTTCTAAAGGAATTGCTTTTGTTTCAGCAGACTCCTTTTCTTCTTTATAAACTTGTTTATACTTTTCCTGTATCGTTAAAATCAAATCTCGTCGCGTAAAACCTTTGTCATTCTGAAGATCAAAACTTACAGGTTTTTTAAGGGGATAATCAATAATCAGCCGAATCTTTTTCTCATTTAGAACAATCTTATCTGCATCAATAAGCTGACTTAAATATTGGTCAGCATTCTCTATTGATATTCCAATCAAAGCATCGCTTCCTACTTCTTTTTTTTGTTCAGTATTAGGATAACTTAATATTGGAATAGTAGAAATAGGTGTTCCATAATCTCTTAAATTAAGTGTAGACTCTTGCTCTAAATTAAAGTCTATTGGTGCTTCTGATTTTTTTGGAATACAACTATTCATCAAGAATAATGTGCAAAGTAGACAAAATGTAAAATTCATAGTAATAAATTTACTACATAATATACATAAAAAAACGGAAACCTTAGATAAGATTTCCGTCAAATTTTCCTGATTGTATTTTTTTATCAAGTTCTGCTTGAATATCCTCTAAAACAGGACGAACAGTTGACTCTGGAATATCCGAAACTCGAATATACATTAAGCCATCAATTGCATCATTAAATTTAGGATCAACATTGAAAGCAATCACTTTTGCATTTTGTTTAATATATTTTTTGATCAAAACAGGTAATCTCAACATATTTGGCTCAAGCTCATCGATTAATTTATCAAACTTATTCAAATCAGCTTCAGATTCATCGAAAATAAATTCTTTATCTTCCTCTTTCAGCTTAACCTTAAACTCATTTTTTGCTCTCACATACTGCGCTACAGTAGAATCGTAATAATGAGATTTCATAAATTCGATCATCAAAGATTTTGAGAAATCAGAAAACTGATTACTAATACTCACTCCTCCAATAATAAATTTCTGATTTGGATTTCTCAACGTTACATGCACAATTCCTCTCCATAATAAGAACAATGGCATCGGCTTTTGTTGATATTCAGCTGAAACGAAAGCACGTCCCATTTCGATACATTTCTTGAAAAATGGATGAATTTCTGGATCAAAATTGAATAATTCATGAACATAAAATCCATTAATTCCATATTTTTCATACACTTCCGAACCAATCGCCATACGATATGCTCCAACAATTTTATTCGTATCCTTATCCCACAAAAATAAATGGTGATAATGATTATCAAATCGATCAAGGTCAATTTCATCATTTGTACCTTCACCTATCGCACGGAATGTTATCTCGCGTAAACGACCAATTTCCCTTAATATATTTGGAATTTGTTGAGCTGTAGAAAAGAAACATTCGTAATTATTATTTGTAAACAATAATGCTTGTTCATCTTTTCGTAAAGTTTCAATATCTTGAATTAATAAGTCTAAAGCTGTTTCCGAAATAATCGGCTTAACCTTTTTACTAGAAGAAGATAAGCTTGGTAAATTCGGCATTTTCAACTCAATATTCGAAGGGTTTTTCAATACTTGAGTTAAACTTCTTTTTTGTTTGTAATATGACGAAAGCATGTACGTTTTCTTTCTCAAAAACTCAGAATAATCTTCTATAGACACATGCTCGTCTTGTTGTTTTTGTAAAATTGGTTTTCCAATACGAATTTGAATTGGACGTGTTCTTTTCTTCATCATTTCAGCTGGTAACATCGCCGTTTGAAAATCTGGATGAATCTTCGCTACACGGTAAAAAATATTACTATTTCGTGCTCTAAAAAACATTGGTACAACAGGAACTTTCGCTTTTTTGATCAATTTCATCGCTGATTCTTGCCATTCTCTGTCGATAATTTTACTTTCGTCATCACGATAAGAAACTTCGCCCGCAGGAAAAATTCCTAAACAACCTCCAGCTCTCAACAATTTTAATGCATCGCGCATTCCTGAAAGGCTACTGTATGCATCTTTACGTGTTTCGAAAGGATTAACTGGAATAATCATCGGTTCTAATGGTTTAATTTTTTGCAATAAAAAATTACCCATCACCTTGAAATCAGGACGAACTTTTGACATAAAATGCATCAAAATAATTCCGTCCAAAGCTCCAAGCGGATGATTAGAAATAATAATAAAAGGTCCTTCTTTTGGAATACGTTTCAAATCTTCTTCATGGATTTCGTAATCCATTCCCAAATCATCAATCAAATAATCCAAAAAAGGTTCGCATTGCAAATGCTTTCCACGATTGTACAAATCGTTTAACTGATCTATACTGAAAACTTTTTTCAATGCCCAAGCTACAGGTTTTCCTAAAACACCAATTTTAGAAAGACCCGAAGCTGAATAGATATCTTGTGTCGTGATTAAACTCATTTAAGCTTTAACAACTATTTGTAATGTTTCGCGAACTGTTTGTCGCAATAATTCTTTTTCTTTTGAAACAACTTTATCAGAATCTGCATCAAAATGGCGAATTGTGTACAATAAAACATTGTTTTCTTCTTGCACTTTATACTCTTCGTTCATATCTGCAACAAACTTTTCTAAGTTGTCATATTTATCCTCCAAACATAAAGATAATGAAATTGCTGAATTTTGCATCAAATTTACTTTGATTTGATAATCATATAGTTTATTGAAAATTCCGCTCAATTTATCTTCTGTAATAAAAGAGAAATCTTTACTTGATAAACGAATCAAATGTTGCTCTCTTTTTAGGATAAAACAAGGTACTTTTGGATCTAATGGTTGACCTTTCGCTACCTCTGTTCCTGCTTCTGTAGGATTAATAAATGATTTTACGAAGAAAGGAATTTCTTTTTGTTGAAGCGGCTGTAACGTTTTCGGGTGAATAACAGATGCTCCATAATACGCCAATTCTATCGCTTCTTCATAAGAAATATGATTTAACAGCTCTGCATTATCAAAATAACGTGGATCAGCATTCAAAACTCCAGGAACATCTTTCCAAATCGTCATGCTGTCAGCATTTAAACAATAAGCAAAAATCGCCGCAGAATAATCTGAGCCTTCACGTCCTAAAGTTGTCGTGAAAAAGTTAGGATCAGAGCCTAAGAAACCTTGTGTAATAAACAAACCTTTATTTGGTAAACGCTTAATACTTTCTTCTGTCATCGTCCAATTTACTTTTCCTTCGCGATAAGTATTATCTGTTTTGATATAATCGCGAACATCTAACCATTCGTTATTGATTTGTATCGAATTAAGATACATACTAATTATTTTTGTCGAAATTAACTCTCCACAACAAACCACTTGATCATACACATAACTATAATTTGGTGATTTGTTACGTCTTAAAAACGAAACGATATCATCAAAAAATTGCGAAATTTCGTTCGAAACCTCAGCTGGATTATCAAATAATTCTGTCGCTAAAGCAATGTGCTGTTCTTTAACTTCGTTAATTGTTTTTTCGAAATCTTGTTCTTCAAAATAGCGTTTGACTACCTCTTCCAATGCATTTGTTGTCTTGCCCATAGCAGAAACAATGATACATGTATTTTCGTAACCAACAGATTGCAATAAACTCGCAACATTTCTAACGCCGGCTGCATCTTTCACCGAAGCACCACCGAATTTGAAAACTTTCATTTCTATAAAAACTTTTTTTTGTAAATATTTAACTTGCAAATATAACTAAACTACACTTTATATGTTGACCGAATTTAATTAAAATAAAAAATAAATTTGAGTGATGATTTTCACGTATTTAGATTAATTTCAAACGTTTGAAATGATATAAAATTGAGTTATTATTCCGATATTTGACCAGCAAAACATAATTATGAATACTAATTCTCATCAAACTCTTGGAGAGTTTATCATAGAAAATCAAGCAGATTTTATTTACTCATCTGGAGAATTATCTAGATTACTGAGTTCTATTAAATTAGCGACAAAAGTTGTTAATTATAAAGTAAACAAAGCAGGACTTGTAAATATTTTAGGCGAATTCGGAAATGAAAATGTCCAAGGAGAAAAACAACAAAAATTAGATGTTTTCGCAAACGATACGTTTATTGAAACGTTATCGCAACGCGAAGTTGTTTGTGGTATTGCTTCGGAAGAAAACGAAGATTTTATTGCAATTCAACCTTCAATAAATTCAAAAAACAGTAAATATGTTGTGTTGATTGATCCACTTGATGGTTCATCAAACATCGACGTAAATGTTTCTGTTGGAACAATTTTCTCTATCTACCACCGTGTTTCTGAACCTGGAACACCTGTTACAAAAGAAGATTTTTTACAACCAGGTAACAAGCAAGTTGCTGCAGGATATGTAATTTATGGAACATCTACAATGTTAGTTTACACAACAGGAAATGGTGTAAATGGATTTACCTTGAACCCAGGAATTGGAACGTTTTATTTGTCTCATCCAAATATGTGTATTCCAGAAGATGGACACATTTATTCAGTTAACGAAGGTAATTACGTGAAATTCCCTCAAGGAGTTAAAAATTACATCAAATACTGTCAGGCAGATGAAGAAGATCGTCCGTACACTTCTCGTTACATCGGTTCTTTATGTTCAGATTTTCACCGAAACATGTTGAAAGGAGGAATTTATATTTATCCTTCTGGAACAAATAATCCGAACGGAAAATTACGTTTATTGTACGAATGTAATCCAATGGCTTTTATTGCAGAACAAGCTGGAGGAAAAGCTTCTGACGGTTTCCAACGCATTATGGATATTGAACCTACAGAATTACACCAGCGCATTCCTTTCTTTTGTGGATCGAAAAATATGGTCGAAAAAGCAGAAGAATTTATGCGAAATGAAGAATTGAAATAATTATTTCTAAAAAAATAATCAAATAAAAAAATCCGCTCGATGAGCGGATTTTTTATTATCTAAACATCCAATTAAGGAATTGCAATACCTGGATAATTCCCTGGGTAAACATGTCTTAAAGTTGAATGATATTTTTTATTGATTGCATCAGCAAACATATTTGCGACAATTGCATATCCAGTTCCTGTTAAGTGAACTCCATCTAATGAGAACGCTCCACCAGAAACGAAAGTTGTTGTATATGTTTGTCCGTAATATTTAATTCCTGATTGAGAACTTAATTTTTTCATTTCAGAATATGTATCAACTAAAGCTAAATTATAAGCAGTTGCTAATTCAGCAATTGCTGCATTGTATTTAATTACAGCTGCTTCTGCTTTCGCAGTTTCTTTTGCTGTTAATACATAATTATCTGTCATTGGATAACTAACACCTACTACTGCTAATTTACCAGCTTCTTCTTGAGTTAATCCTAATTTCATTAACGCTGCAACTTGATTTGTATCAACTTTTCCAATTACAGAAGAAGAAGTTAAAACCAATAAATCTTTCGCTGTTGCTTGACGAGCTTGACCATAAATCATCCCAAATAAAGTTGCTTTTGCAGCTCCAATTTTAGGAGTAAGTGCAGCAGTGATTGTAGCTGATAAATCTGCTAAATCTTTATCTTTAATTACTACAGCACTTGCAGCATTCTTAGAAAAAAAGATTTTTCTTTCTGAAGCTCCAACCGCATCAAATACTTGATTTAATCCTGCATAAGTTGCATTCAATTCATCAATCATTGATGCAAAACTTGGGTTTGCAGGTGATAATGGCGCGTATGGAACCGTTGTAAAATATGGAATAGATGTTACAGAAGGAATATTTGCAATAACTCCTTTCGCCCCTACCGCTGTTAATGCTTTTAATCCATCATTAATTGTAGATTTTACCACATTTACATTAGAAATATCTGAACTTCCATAAGTTCTTGGATCAACATTATTTGTTTCATTATGATCTACTCCAACTCCACCAGATGTTGCATAACCTAAAACATCATTATTTCCAATCCAATAAGAGAAGAATGTTGGTTTTTGCGCAACTGCATCTCCAACTACAGAAGTTGTCGCATTACTTGCGAAACGTACAAAATAAGGATTCGCAGTTACTGGATCTGTTTTTAATCCTGCTGGATTTCCATAACCTGGCGCAACTAAATGATAAGACTTAGCACCTGGAACTCCCATATTTTGAAACTTTCCTTTATCTGCTAAGATATCTAAAGCCCCACCCGCAGGACTTGGAACTGGTGTTAAAGCTCCATTTACAATTTGTAAATTCAATTTACCTGGAAAACCTGGTAAATCAGTAAATCCACCTGTATCATTTTGCATATAAGGAATTTTAAATTCTCCTCCTCCTGCAGCTTTCATCAATCCAGCTAACATGTTTGGGTAAGAATTTTCTTGTCCAGATTTGTACAATGCATTATCTCTATAACCAGAAGTTAACGAGTTTCCTAATGCGATATATGTTTTAAAATTAGCTTCACCTGCAGAAACTTGAATATCTTCAATTGGATGATCAAAATCTTCGCTACAGTTAAACATCGTAGCAGCTAATGCAACTAATACTATTTTATTTAAGTGTTTCATTTTTGTCTTATTTTAGGTTGTACGATACGCCTAAACCAAAGTTTATAGCACGCATTTTAACATCTCCAGAGAAGTTTTGTTGAATATTATCAATATGTCTTTCGTCTCCTTTTACATATGATCCAAATAAATCAACATTAAATCCTGAATTGAATCTAAATCCTAATCCAGCTGAAAATGAATTTAAATTAGAACTTGGTGTTTCTGATGACCAATAAGCTGATGGAACTGGTGATTTATCATGATAATAACCAACACGTCCAACAATCATTTCGCTGAAAGTATACTCTGCTCCAAAACGGAATAATGTATTGTCTTTCCAGTTTTTCGTAGAAGATGATGTATAGAAAGTATTAGAAGCATCATTATATAAATTGATATCTAAACTTTTGTAACGTGTCCAGTTTTGCCAAACTACATCTCCAAAAAGTTCTAATTGTGGTAAAACTTTGTACGACATTCCAAATGTAAACTCAGATGGTAATGGTAAAGTTGTATTCCATTTATCTGTATTAAAAGGTACATTAGATGCAATTCCAGAAGGAACATTAGACCATGTAACATCACCTTTGTTTGCAGAAACATCTACATTAGAACGGTATGCAATTCCAACTCCAAATTTATCTGTTGGCTTGAACATTGCTCCAACATTAAATCCTAAACCATGAGCATCTTTATCCTCTAATTTAAGTTTAATATCATTTCCAGCAACTGTTTGCACTTTCTCCAATTTAGCTGTTCCGTGTGTATAAATGAAACCTACACCCAAACTAAACCAATCAGAAAAACGATATGCAACCGTTGGCTGAATATTGAATGCTTTTAAGTCAATATGTGTAATATTTGCTTTGTTTTGCCAATCTTCTGGCCACGTAACCGAACTACCAAAAGGCGTCGTAACACTCAATCCAATTGCTAAATCATCTACAGGCTTGTAACTAACTGCCAAATACATTGGTGTTCCTAATTTACTATCTGTTTCTGCTTTTTGCAACGTCATTGGATCTTGCCATTTTACGTCAGTTTTTACACCAAAACCTCCGACAGCAATACTCAATTTACTATCAACAAAAGCTAAACCTGCAGGATTATAAAACGCAACACTCGCATCGTGAGTTTGTGTTGCAGAAGTTCCACCCAAAGCTGCTTGGCGAACCCCTTGTAAAGCAACTCGGTATCCACCTGCAAATGCAGAAGAAGATAAGCCGATTAATGCTAAGGTTAAGAAAATTTTCTTCATATTTTTTGTTCGTTTTTAATAATTCCTTTAAACAAAAATAACATAATTTTATAATAATGTTATGTTAACATAATAAATTTTGAAAAAATCTTTACTATTAAGGCTTTCAGCCAGAATAATATCCGTGTAAAATATACACTATTGATAAATTTCTTTGATTTTTTCAGATATAATATATCCTTCAGACCAACACGCCTGAAAATTGAATCCACCTGTTATGGCATCAATATTTAGAACCTCTCCAGCCATAAATAACTGCGGGATTTTTTTTGCTTGCATCGAATGAAAATCAATCTCTTTCAAATCGACTCCGCCAGCCGTTACAAATTCATCTTTGAACGTGCTTTTTCCATTAATTTGGTATTTTCCTTGCGTCAATTCTGTTGCAATTGTTTCGATGTGTTTTTTCGATAAATCAGCATAAACCTTGTTTTCATCTACGTTGCAATAATTCAGAATACTAAACCAAAAACGTTTTGGAAAATCGAATGGATTATTTTTATGCACATTTTTCTTAGCATCAACTTGTTTTTTATCATTCAAAAATGAAATGATTTCATCTTTAGATTGATTCACAAAATTGATTTCAGTCTCAAATTTATAATTGCTTTCATTCAATTTTAAAGCACCCCAAGCCGATAATCTCAAAATCGCTGGCCCACTAAATCCCCAATGTGTAATTAGTAAGGGGCCTTCTGCCTCTAATTTTTGTTGATTGATTTTGACTTCAGCATTATCGAAAGAAATTCCCATCAAACCTTCAATTCGTGGATCTTTGCAATTAAATGTGAATAAAGAGGGAACTGGCTGAACGACTTTTAAACCTAAATTCTTCAAACTTTTCCAAAATTTAGGCGTACTTCCTGTTGTCACTATCACCGTTTCAAAAAAATGTTTTCCTGATTTAGTTATCAACTCATAACCACCATCAACTTTATTAATTTCTTGCACACCGTCCGAGAAATTCAATTGTACTTTATTTTGATCAACCGCTTTTGTCAAAGCATCTATAATCGAAAGTGAAGAATCGCTAACTGGAAAAATACGGTTATCGTCTTCTATTTTCAATTCTACTCCGCGCTCATCAAACCAAGCCATTGTATCACCCGGTTGAAACGTATAAAAAACACTTAATAATTCCTTTCTTCCACGCGGATAAAACTCGACCAAATCAAGCGGATCAAAACATGCATGCGTCACATTACATCTTCCTCCACCCGAAATGCGTACTTTTTGAAGCGGTAGATTTGCTTGTTCAAACAATATAGTTTGTTGTCCTACAGTTTTTCCAAGGTTTGCAGCAACAAAATATCCTGCTGCACCACCTCCTACTATGGCTATTTTTTTCACGGGACAAAGGTAAAGTTTTATTTTTAACAGAATTTTTGACAAAAAAAGGAAATGTTTTCACATCTCCTTTTAAACTTTTTGTTCATGAAAAACGAACAAAGGTGTAATATTTTTATTTGCAATTTTCTTTGTAAATCCAGGTGAAAAAATTTTATCAAAAAATCCTTTATTGCG
Organism: Empedobacter sp. UBA5036; assembly: GCF_002415215.1. Taxonomy (NCBI): domain Bacteria; kingdom Pseudomonadati; phylum Bacteroidota; class Flavobacteriia; order Flavobacteriales; family Weeksellaceae; genus Empedobacter; species Empedobacter sp. UBA5036. Next base: position 95,108 of record NZ_DICC01000019.1, on the reverse strand, counting down.
GCTCACAACCGTCAACAAATCGATTTGTTTTTCCTTGATAAAATCCAACACCGCATTTACAGGATCTGCATCATGATAAACTTCGAATACAATTGGATCTCCAGCAAACTGATCTTGCCAATCTTTCATCGCTTGTTCATTAAACTTTCCATCTTTCGAAACGTGCATACAATGAATTTTTGCATGATGACGATTTGCAATTTCAATCAAATACTTTAACGCATCTTTATCTTTTTGATCAAAAACTGTGGTAAAACCAATATTCTTAAATCCTTTGAAAGACATTCCATGCGGAATACTAAGAATAGGAACTTTCATCGATGTAATCGCATTTATCGTATTCGAACCGAAAAGCATTTTCTCAATTCCTGTATTTCCGTCCGTTCCCATCACCACAAAATCAACGCTTTCTTCACCTATAATTTCGCGTAGAATGTATAAGAAATTTCCCTCTTCTAAGATAAACTTGATTGGAATTTCATTCAAACCATTTTCATCAGCAATTTGTCTTAGTTGCGGAATATTATCTTTGAAGTTGTCAAAACTTCCTAATTCTACAGTTTCATATACATTCTGAATCAATCCAGCACTCAAACTTCCAGTAATCATTGGCAATTCGTAAACATGCAACACATAAACTTGTGCATCGATACTTTTTGCAAGATTTAGTGCATATAAGAAGGCGTTATTGGCAGTTTCTGAGAAATCTGTTGGGAACAATATTTTTTTCATCTTTTCGTGTTTTGTACTCAAAAGTTACGAATAATTTTATTTCAACACGAAAAAAGCTCAATCTATTTCTACAGATTGAGCTTTGTATATTCAGTATAAATTATCTTATTCGTGGAAAACAAACAAAGGCACGTTGTGTTGCGTCAAAATTTTCTTTGTAAAACTTGGTGAAAATAATTTCTCGAAGAAGCCTTTGTTACGACTCACTACTGTCAACAAATCAATTTTTTCTTCTTTAATAAATTCCAAAACTGCGTCTACAGATTCATCCGCAGTATAAATAGAAAAATCTACAGGCTCATCTTTATAATATTCTTTCCAATGATTAAGCGTCGGAATATCGTAATTTCCATCTTTCGAAACATGTAAACAATGCACTTTTGCTTTGTAACGATAAGCGATTTCTGTTAAATAATCTAAGGCTTTACGATCTTTATCTTGGAAAATTGTCGTAAATCCGATGTTATTTATTCCTTTGAATTCGTAACCATTTGGCACACTCAATACCGGAATTTTAAGATGTTTGATTGCATTCATTGTATTCGAACCAAAAAGAACTTTGTCAAACCCTGTATTTCCAGTCGTTCCCATTACCACAAAATCTACTTTTTCATCTTCGATAAATGTTGGCAACACAAACGAAAGCATTCCTTCTTTTACAAAAAATTTCAAATCAACATTTGCAAAACCATTGTCCTCAGCCATTTTTCTCAAGAACGGAATATGATCTTTTAAATTCTCGAAATTATTTAATTCAATTGTATTATAAACATCTTGCAAAATACCAGCATCGATTCCTCCGCTTACCATTGGATACTGAAAAGCGTGCAAAACATACAATTCTGCATTTTGATTTTCGGCTAAATTTAACGCATACAAAAACGCATTATTTGCTGTTTCTGAAAAATCTGTTGGAAATAATATTTTTTTCATAATCTGTCTGTTTAATAGCTTTTTAAAGATACAAATTATTAAATATCTATATTTTAATTTGATGTTAAATCTTATTGTTTTTTATTATTTACGATGATTAAAAATATTATCATTTTCGTGTAAATAGTAATCCGTAACTTTGTACCTTAAATAATTTTTCAATTCATGAATAATAAATATTTTCAAAAAACCATTGTTCGATGGTCAGATTTGGATGCTAATCGCCATTTAGCGAACGCTTCGTATATGAATTTTACAAGTTTTGCACGTATTGCTTTTTTGAGAGATTATGGCATTTCGATGAAAAATTTGGCTGAATACGGAATTGGACCAGCTATTTTGCACGAACAATTTTCTTTTTTTAAGGAAGCAATGGAAGGTGAAGAAATTTATATTTCGGTAGAAATTGGTGGAATGTCGGAAGATGGAATGATTTATCAATTTATTCATAATCTATATAATCAAGATGGTGTACATCTTTGCCATTCTGAATTGACAGGTGTCTGGTTTTCGATGTCGAAAAGAAAAATGCAAGCACCACCAACAGAAATGTTAGAAAATATTAAAAAATCATTTGAAGGACAAACCGTGAAAACAATGTCGAAACAAGACATTATCAATTTACCTTTTCGTTCAGAAAATATAGATCCTTCAATCTTTATTCAAAAATAAAATCATGTTAGAAGATAAAAACGTTTCAAAAACAAGTTTAGCCGAAATCGGAGAATTTGGTTTAATTAATCAAATCAAAGAAGGTTTTCCGATCAAATTAGAAAGCTCTATCAAAGGAATTGGTGATGACGCGGCTGTTCTTGATTACAAAAAAGATAAAATTGTGGTTTCTACTGACATGTTGGTAGAAGGTGTAAATTTTAGTTGGTCATATATGCCTTTACGTCATTTGGGATACAAAGCGGTTGTGACGGCAATTAGTGATATTTTGGCGATGAATGCTATTCCAAAACAATTGTTGGTTTCTATGGCAATTTCGAATCGTTTTACGATAGAAGCTGTGGACGAAATTTACAACGGAATGAAATACGCTTGCGACAAATACAATATTGATATTGTAGGCGGCGATACAACTTCTTCTGTTAGCGGACTTGTTTTGAGTATGACGGCGATTGGCTCTGCTCCAGAAAAAGATTTGGCTTATAGAAATGGTGCGAAAGAAAATGATTTGGTTGTACTTTCTGGTGATTTAGGTGCTTCTTTTCTTGGTTTGCAAGTATTAGAACGCGAAGCACAAGTATCAAAAGTGAATCCGAATAATCAACCTGATTTCGAAAACTATTCATATTTGATTGAACGACAATTAAAACCTGAAGCTCGTTTGGATATTATCAATCTTTTGAAAGAACTGAAAGTTAAACCAACATCTATGATTGATATTTCGGACGGATTATCTTCTGAAATTATTCATCTCTCGAAAGAAAGTTGTGTTGGAATTAACATTTACGAAGAAAAAATTCCATTAGATTCTATTGTGATTCGCACAGCCGAAGAATTCAAAATTAATCCAATCACATGTGCATTAAGCGGTGGAGAAGATTATGAATTGCTGTTTACAATTGATCAAAAAGATTTTGAAAAAATCAAAGGAAATCCGCATTTAACGGTGATTGGTCATGTAACTGGTAAAAACGAAGAAAACTATTTGATTACTCGCGGAAGCGAACAAATGGTTCCATTAACTGCTCAAGGTTGGGGAGTTGAAACAGAAGAAGAATAGGTTAATGAGATAATTCGCTAATTAAAAAATGTGATCCTTAAACGAGTTCAGATGACTTAACGAATTATCAAAACAAAACGTGTCAAGCTGATTTCATTTCAGCTTCTCATCAAATATAAAATCAAAAAAGCATTCAAGAAATTGGATGCTTTTTTGGTTGAAATAAGTTGTATTTTAGATTTTATAAAAGTAATATGAACACAGAAAAACTAACAGAATTAATAGGTGATTTGACAGTTTTTGATTTGAATATCGATTTCAAAAACAAATCAATTATAATGAATCTTGGTTATTTACCTTTTGGAAAAAATCCAATTAAGAAAATTACTTTTAATGATGTTATTTGGCAAGATTTCTTTGATTTTGATAGAGAAAACATTCAAAACGTAATAGAATACACAAATGATTTCAATATTTTTCTTGAACATAAAAAAGATTACATAGAAAAGAATTCAAAATATTTTCCAATTAATTTTTTAGAAATTCTCAAAAATAGTCAATATCATTACTATTATTCTAAACCAACTCTCGGCTTTGAATTTTTAATTATTACTCAAACAGAAATTATTATTTCAGATTTATAAAACCAAAAAAGCATTCAAGAGATTGGGTGCTTTTTTAGTTGAAATAAGTTGTATTTTAGTTCTATTAATTAACTAGTTATGAAATACTTTTTACTTTCATTTATTCTATTTTTTTGTTCATGTTCATCAACATTCAATTCTGTTTATAAAGACAAACAACTTCAAAAAACGATAGATGTATTTATTGAATTAGGCGAAAAAGATTCTAAAAACAACAAAATGGATAAATTTTTATTAATGAAGCTTTCTAAAACAGATCCAGAAAAAGAAATATATTTTTCAAATTTTGGTATAGAAGTTATGTTTTATGAGAAAAAACTTCCTTTTATTATTCCTCCCCATGAGTATTCTCAATTTGAGTATAAAGGTTATTCTATTATAATTATTGACTCTAATCACATTAATTTTAAAAAATATTCATTTTTAAAACCTGTTAAATCAGAAGAATTAAAGACTTTAGATTCTGAGAATATGTTTTCATATAATCCAACAACTTTTGCAATATTTTTTGATAAAAAAGGAGTTATACAGTTTATTGATCCAATATACAGAAGAAAATCTCTTCGAGAAATGTTACTTAAACAAAATATAAAAATTAATCTTAAATCAAAAGATGTATATAACGAAAACGCTATAGGGGTTGATTAGTTTTTAAGAACAAAAAAAGCTCGAACCAATAAGTTCGAGCTTTTATATTGTTAGCATTTTCGCTGTCGAATTATCAATTAAGATAATGGTTCAACTGAAACGTAAGATCTATCGTTACGTTTTTTAGTGAAAACTACTTTTCCGTCAATTAAAGCGAATAATGTGTGATCTTTACCGATTCCTACATTATCACCAGGATGATGTTGAGTACCTCTTTGACGAACAATAATGTTACCAGCGATTGCTGCTTGTCCACCAAAAATTTTAACACCTAAACGTTTCGAATGTGATTCACGACCATTTTTCGAACTTCCGACCCCTTTCTTATGTGCCATTTCGTTTTGTTTTTAAGAGTTAATAATTAATCTCAGCTCAATCTTAACCGATTGAAGCTACTTCAATTTTAGTGAATTGTTGACGATGACCGTTAGACTTTTGGTAACCTTTTCTTCTTTTCTTTTTGAAAACGATTACTTTGTCTCCTTTCACGTGTTCAACGATTTTAGCTACTACGGTAACTCCGTCTATAACTGGGGCGCCGACAGTGATTGCTCCGTTATCTGTTAATAAAACACGGTCGAATTTTACTTCGTCACCTGCTTCACCAGCTAAACGGTTTACAAACAATTGTTGGTCTTTTTCAACTTTGTATTGAAGCCCTGCTATCTCTACAATTGCGTACATAAATTAATGTTTATAAATGAAAATTGAGTGCAAAGATAATCAAAATTTTGAATTTAGATACTTGAATTCATTGAAATTTAATTAGAAAGATAAAAAAACTATGACATATCTTCTATTTGGATTAATTAAAAATAAGTATCTTTGCCTTTGAGATAATTCATAGATAGATTGGTAGAAATGATTGAAAATTATTCTTTAAAAGATTTAAAAATTGGCGAACAAGCAGTTGTAACAGGGTTTAGTACCGAAGATATTCCTGCAAAGTTTTATGAAATGGGCTTTATTCCTGGAACAAGTTTATTGGTAAAAAATAAGGCTCCATTTGGTGGTCCTATTTGCATCAGTATCATCTCTAATAAGTCTGTTTTAGCTTTAAGAAGAAACGAAGCCGATAAAATTTTGATAACAAAAAAATAATGAATCATTATAAAATTGCCTTAATTGGTAACCCAAATGTTGGTAAAACTTCGTTATTTAATAAATTAACAAATCTTCGTCAAAAAGTTGGGAATTATCCTGGTGTGACGGTAGAAAAGCGCGAAGGTAAAATAGAACGAAATGGAAATAAATTCCAAATTACAGATTTTCCCGGAACGTATACAATTTATCCAAGTTCTTTGGATGAAGAAATTGTATTCAAAACTTTAGGAGACAAAACCAATAGTCATTACCCAAATTTAGCAGTTGTTATTGGTGAGCCATCTAATCTAAAACGATCGATTTTGTTGTATCAACAAGTTCGAGATTTAGACGTTCCTGCAATTTTTGTCATCAATATGAAAGATGAAATCAAAAGCAAGGGACTTAATATTGATTTGAAAAAGTTAGAAGATTTTCTTCAAACAAAAATATACTTAACAAACGCGCGTACAAGCGAAGGAATTGATGAATTAGTAGAAGCTTTTACAAAAGACGCAACTCCATATAATCGTCATTACGAAATTCCGAAAGAGTATCTTTCTATTGTAGAAAAAATCAAGAATGAATTTAATCTTAAATCTGATTATTTAGCTTGGCAATATCTTTCACAGAAAGAAGTTCCGTTCGAATCGAAAGAAAATCTAAGTAAATTAGATACAATTAAAAAAGAAAATTCTATTGTTTCGAAACGATTACAAGTCAAAGAAGCCTTAGATCGAAATAAAATTTTAGAGGAAAAATTAAACGATATTATTTCATATAATTTTGACGGAAATGAAACCTTAACCGATAAAATTGATAAAACATTGATTCATCCAGTTTTTGGATACATCATCTTTTTAGGAATTTTATTATTAATCTTTCAAGCTGTTTATGCGTGGTCTGCACCATTAATGACAATGGTCGAAGATTTATTTGGTTGGATCGACGAAAAAGCAATTAGTTTAATACCTGAAGGACCTATCAACGAAATCATTGGAGGTGCAATAATCCCAGGTATAGAAGGGATTGCCGTTTTCGTTCCGCAAATTGCCATTTTGTTTATATTCATTTCAATAATGGAAGAAACGGGCTACATGAGCCGCGTGGTTTATTTAATGGACAGATGGTTAAAACCATTTGGATTAAGCGGAAAAAGTGTTGTTCCGTTAATTTCTGGAGTTGCCTGTGCCGTTCCTGCAATCATGTCTGCACGTAATATCGAAAATGACAAAGAGCGTCTATTAACGATACTTGTAACGCCTTTTATGACGTGTTCGGCTCGTTTACCAATTTACATCGTTTTAATTGCTTTAGTAATTCCCGACGAACATATTTTTGGATTAAGTTACCAAGCTTTGGCGTTATTTGTGATGTACATTTTAGGTGTTTTAGGCGCATTAGGAAGTGCTATTTTATTGAATTTAATCATTAAAGCAAAACATAAAAGTTACCTAATTTTAGAAATGCCAACGTACAAACTTCCTGATTGGAAAAATGTTGGAATTAATGTTTGGGAAAAAACGTTAGGATTTTTAGTTGATGCGGGTAAAATCATATTTGCAATTTCGATTATTCTTTGGGTTTTAGGAACTTTCGGACCTGGAGAACAATTCAGAAATGCAGAAGAAATTGTAACTGCTCATCATCCAAAAATGAATGAAGAAGATTTAGCAAATGAAATTGCTTCTTATAAATTAGAACATTCTTATTTGGGTAGATTAGGTTCAGTTATAGAGCCAGTTGTAGAGCCATTAGGATACGATTGGAAGATGGGAATTGGTTTGATTTCGTCATTCGCTGCGCGTGAAGTTTTTGTCGGAACAATGTCAACGGTTTACAGTTTAGGAGAAGTTGATGTAGAGGACAATGGTCAAAAAGATCGTTTACTTCATCGTATGAAAAATGAGATCAACCAAAACACAGGAGAACCAGCATATAACCTCGCTACAGGAGTTTCATTGTTGTTATTTTATGCATTCGCAATGCAATGTATGAGTACAATTGCGATCGTAAAACGCGAAACAAATTCTTGGAAATGGACATTGATTCAGACAGGGTTTATGACAGGTTTGGCATATGTAGTTGCATTTATTGCATATCATTTTTTAAAATAATAGTATGGACAATATTTGGATACAATATATTTTTATCGCTTTCCTTTTCGGATTTGCAGTTTGGTATGTTGTAAAATTAATTAGAAACTCATTTAGTTCAAAAGGAGGCGGATGCTCAAAAGGCTGTGGTTGTTCTCCAAGCAAAGATGAATTTCAAAAAAAAGGCTAACTCTTAAAAGTTAGCCTTTTTTATTTCAAAATTTCGGAGTATTTTTACAAATAGTATAATCATTGAAAATCAATTATTTTAATGATTATCAATTGGTTTTATTTTATTAATTCGGAATATAAATTTTACAAAAAATGGAAACTTGGTTAATCATTTTATTATTAATTTCAGCGATAATTATCTTAGGATTAATTATTTACTTTGTTTCCAAAAAAACTAAACAATCAACTGAGATTTCTGTCGAAGAAATAAGTTCTGTAAAAGAGATTAAAGAAATTCCTTCTGAACCAATCAAAGAAGAGGTTACAAATAAAATCATTTCTCCAACTCCACCAACAGAGGTTATGATTGAAGAAAAACCAACGAATAACCTTAGCATTTCATCTAAAACCGAGAATGACTTACTTCGAAAATTAGAGTTATTTGAGAAGAATAAAGGCTTTACTAAGAAAGATATTAACCTTGCTTCATTATCAAAACAATTTGAAACGAATACAAAATATCTTTCTGAAATCATTAAAACTCATCGTCAAAAGCAATTTAATTCTTATTTGAATGAATTGAGAGTAAATTATATCGTCAATCGACTTCAAAATGAGCCGAAATACATTAACACGAAAGTAAGCTATTTAGCAAGTGATTGCGGATTTGCTTCTCATAGTACTTTTACAACAACTTTTACTCAAATCATGAATGAATCTCCTTCTGCTTTTATAAAAAGAATTAAAGAGGAACAAAAAAATTCATAATTACGAATTAATGAAGTTTATATAATTGAATTTAAAATATATAAACAATTATATTTGTTTTATTTTTTATACCAATCAATGCAAGAGCTATATAAAATACATTCACAAATTTCGATTGTATTTTTTTATTCTTAATTAAGACTTTATCTTTAATCTAAGATTGTGTCTTATGCGAAAAATTGACCCCGAAATACTTGCTCAAAAAATAAAAGAAGGCGATCGTTTTGCCTTATCAAGAGCTATTACACTAGCCGAAAGCAATCGTTTAGACGATTTGAAATTAGCGCAACATATCATTAGTTTATTACCTGTTTCCAAAACTTCAAAAAGAATTGCCATTACAGGAATTCCCGGTGTTGGTAAAAGTACTTTTATCGAATCTTTGGGGAAATATATTCTAAGTAAAGGTGAAAAAGTAGCGATTTTAGCAATTGATCCAAGTAGTTCCCTTTCAAAAGGAAGTATTTTAGGCGACAAAACACGCATGGAGGACTTATCGCGAGAAGAGAATGCTTATATACGTCCAAGCGCTTCTAACGGTTCTTTAGGTGGTGTTACCTCACGTACATATGAAGCAATTTTATTATGCGAAGCAGCAGGGTTTGAAAATATTTTGATTGAAACTGTCGGTGTTGGACAATCTGAAACCTTAGTAAATGAAATTTCAGATCTCTTCTTATTTCTTCAACTTCCGGGTTCTGGAGATGATTTACAAGGAATAAAACGAGGAATTATGGAAATGGCTGATTTAATTTTTGTCAATAAATCAGATTCGTTTCAAGAAAAATTAGTGAAAGATGCAAAATTGGATATTGTTCGTTCATTGCAATTTTTACCAACCAAATCTTCTCAATGGAAAAGAAAATCAATTATCGGTTCTGGATTAATCGGAAAAGGAATTCCTGAACTTTGGGAATTGGTCAATGATTATTTCAATTTTATTAATGAAAATAATTATTACGCATCAAACCGAGAAAAACAACAGCTTAATCAAGCGGAACGCTACACAATTGATTTGATTAATCAACAATTTTTAAAATTACTTAAGGAACACCCACTAGAATTAAGCAAAAATTTATCTGCATTCGAAATGGCAAAAGATTGGTTGAATAACCACACTGAAATTGATGAATTTCTTAATAAGTAAGTTTACGATTATTGAATCAAAATAACAAAAAAACGGCTCAAAATTGAGCCGTTTTTTTGTTAATCATCTTTATCAACTCCTGTTTTTTTGTTGATATTTTCTTGTATTTTTTGATAATATTCTTTCTCAATTTTATCAAATTCTGGTGTCGAAATTACTTTTCCTTTCGTTGGTTTTTGTAGTTTCAGCTTATCGTCAATCGAAATTGATTCTAACTTATAAGTTGTATACTGATTTTCATCTTTCAAAGAAGTTTTCTTCAGTTCTAATAATAATCCTGGCAAACCATTGTATTCATCTGGTCCACATTTTGATTTTATCGAAGGAACATACCACGCTTCTATGTTGAAATTAGCGTCAACAGCTACTGCTTTTCGTACATCATAACCTTTTATTTTTTTGGATTCTCGCGTAATACTCCATTTATAAGTTGCAATGGAATCAGAGATATTATACAATTTGGAATCCATTTCTCTCATGATTATTTTTGAATTCGTATCGAAATCATAAAAGCTTTCCAAATCTTTAAAACCACCTAAAACTTTCATCGAATATTTTGGTCCTTGCGAATTATCAATTCGTTCTATTTCTTGTGAAAGACATTGATTTGCATCGACAGAAAGAGCAATATATTTTGGTTTCGAAAACATTTCCTCTCTTAATCTTTTCGATTCTGGATTCGGATCATTCAAATTAATAAAATTCCGTCTTTCATATTCTACTTTAAATTTTTCTTGACCAAAAACTGAAACTGAAAACAACAACAATAAGATATACTTCATTTTAATGCAATTAGAAATTTAAAGATAACAAAAAAAGCTTCACCATTTCTGATAAAGCTTTTTGATTAAATATCCCTCTTGTTTTTAGAAAACTCTTACCAACAATTCTTGTTCTATTTTATCGTGACAATTTTCTAATGCATTTTTCTCTGCTTTTCCTGCTTTCCAATGCGATGTACAATAAAATTCGTCTTTTTTCCATTCTAAATCATCTTTAAAAAATGATTTTATTTCCTTTACAGATTTAGATTCCCCCGCAACATAAGCAAATCGTTTTCCGTCTTTGCGTTTCGGAAATTTCTGATTTTTTGTCAAACTATATAAAGCTATTCCGCTTCCTACATTTTGATTCACAATCCATTTAAATTCTAAATTTGCTTTCGTTTCAATTTGGTGAATATCATCTTCTGTTGGGACTTCCACACAAACAATTCCGTTTGTTTTAGCAGGAAGCGACTCTATAATTGCTGAAATTACAGGCAAGCCTGTTAAATCTGCAGCCAAGAAAATGAAATCTGTTTTTGGAGCCAAATCTTTTTTTTTCGACTTCATCGAAACTCCAATCATATCTCCAACTTTCGCCTCATTTGCCCAACGCGATCCTGGACCATTCAATCCATGATTTGCAATATCAATCACAATCACATTGTTTTTTGCATCAATATCGCGCAACGTATAGGTACGAGAAACTGGTTTAAATTTTTCTGATGGCGAAATCCATTTTTGATTCTCTTCATCATACTCAGCATAGTGAATATCACGGATCCCAAGCGGTGGAAAAAGTAATTTACATGTTCCGCCCAACGTTGTATCCTTAAAAAAAGATACATCATCATTTTCCAAATGAACGCGAATAAGATGTGGTGTCACAAATTCTTTCTTTTTTAAGATGAACTTCTCCTTCGCAATTTTCACTTTATCTCCCATCAGATTATTTAGATTTATTCTAATTCTATACGAATATAAAGTAAATTTAGATTGAATAAGAATAATAAAATGTTAAAGTAAAAAGTTATACTTTTTTTAATACGATTTTAATATGATAACTAAATAATTAACCTTAACTTTTACATATTAAAAATAACCTAAAAAACGAACAGAAAATGGAAAATACTTTATGCGAAATCTCGCTCGGACAAAGAACTCTTCCACTTGAAGGCGGATTTAATTGCAGAGATTTAGGTGGAATAATTAACACAAAAAATGAAGTCATTAGAAAAGGATTGTTAATTCGATCTGATGATTTAGCAAATTTGACAGATGATGATTTGGAGATTTTAAACGATTTTCCAATTCGAACAATTATTGATTTACGCACGACTTACGAACGTTTAAAAAATCAAGATCGCATTCCAAATAGTTGTAATCACGAAGTTCATTTGGATATTTCTTCTGGACATTTCGAAAATTTAGTGAAACAATTCAAAGCTGGAATTTCAAATCCGAAAGAATTTATGTGTAAAATCTACGAGGATTTTGTTTTAGATAAAACATGTCAAACGCAATACAAAAGCTTTTTTGATATTATTCAACATAAAAATAGAACGCCAATTTTATTTCATTGTACTGCAGGAAAAGATCGAACTGGATTTGCAACAGCAATGATTTTATCTGCTTTGAAAGTCGATTTAGATACAATTATGGATGATTACTTGGCTTCTAATATCTTTTTGGAACAAAAATATGCACACATCTTAAAGATCGATCCGAATTATAAATATCTAATTGATGTTTTACCTGAATATTTGGAAAGCTCTTATGAAGCGATTAATAAGAATTTTGGTTCAGTCGAAAATTATTTAACTGATATTTTAAAGGTTGATTTAGATTTGATGAAAGATTTATACATAAAAAAATAAGCGATCAATTGATCGCTTTATTTTTTATCTAAAATTTCATTCGTTGAATTCGAACAGCATTCAAAATTGCTAATAAAGCAACACCTACATCTGCAAAAACAGCTTCCCACATATTGGCAATTCCTTCTGCTCCAAGGAAAAGCACGATAATTTTAACGCCCATTGCTAAAATGATATTCTGAATCACAATCTTTTTTGTTTCACGACCAATTTTTATCGCCGTTGCAATTTTAGAAGGTTGATCGGTTTGGATTACAACATCTGCAGTTTCTATCGCAGCATCGCTTCCAAGTCCACCCATCGCAATTCCGACATCAGAAAGCGCTAGAACAGGCGCATCATTGATTCCATCACCTACGAAAGCCACCACTTGATTTTGATCTTTTTTCAATGCTTCAACTTTCTCTACTTTTCCTTCTGGTAACAATCCACCAAAAGCTTCATCAACACCAACTTCTTTTGCAACTTTTTGCGTAATGGTATTTTTATCTCCACTCAACATAATCGTTTTCGAAACACCTAAAGCTTTCATTTTCTGAATTGCTTGTTGCGCATCTTCCTTGATTTTATCAGCAATTGTAATATATCCTGCATATTTTTCATCAACTGCAACCACCACAATACTTTCTACAATATCATGAATTTCTTGTGGATATTGAATCGAGAAATGATCTAATAATTTAGTATTTCCAGCTAAAACTATTTTTCCATCAACTTTTCCTTTCAAACCTTTTCCAGAAATTTCTTCCACTTCTATCGCTTTCAATTCTGAAGGATGACTTGCCACAATCGCTTTCGCAATTGGATGCGTAGATTGCTTTTCTAAAGCCGAAACAAGATTTAAAAAATCGTTTTCAGGAAGATTAGTTTCAATTTTTTGAACTTCGAAAACGCCTTCCGTCATTGTTCCTGTTTTATCCATCACAACTGTGTTTACTTTCGCCATTAAATCTAAAAAGTTAGAACCTTTTACTAAAATTCCGTTGCGTGAAGCTGCTCCAATTCCACCAAAATAACCCAATGGAACCGAAATAACTAATGCACAAGGACAAGAAACAACCAAGAAAACTAAACCTCTGTATAACCAATCATTAAAATCGTAATTATCAACAAAGAAATAAGGAGTAATCACCAAAGCAGCCGCTAAAAAGAAAACAATTGGCGTATATATTTTTGCAAATTTTCGGATAAATAATTCAGTTGGAGCTTTGCGAGAAGCTGCATCTTGAACCATTTGTAAAATTTTTGCAATCGAACTATCTTCAAATTTTTTCGTCGTTTGAATTTCAATTACATTTTCAAGATTTAACATTCCTGCCAAAACAGTTTCTCCTATTTTATACGTTGAAGGTTTACTTTCTCCCGTCAAAGCCGCAGTATTAAAACTTCCTTTATCTGAAATCATAATTCCATCTAACGGAACTTTTTCCCCAACTTTTACCTGAATTGTTTCTCCAATTACCACATCTTGTGGTTTTATTGTTTCGAAATTACCATTTCGTAAAACATGCGCTGTGTCTGGACGAACATCTAATAAGGCTTTAATATTTCCTTTTGCCTTATTAACCGCCGCTTCTTGGAACATTTCGCCAATTGTATAAAACAACATTACCGCTACACCTTCTGGATATTCGCCAATAATGAAAGCACCTAAAGTCGCAATTCCCATCAACGAAAATTCATTGAAGAAATCTAGCTTTTTAGCTAATTTAAAGGCTTCTCCCCAAACAGGAAATGCTACTATAATATAAGAAATGCCAAACCATATCAAACGAATAATTTGATTATCAACAAACCAAGTTGGTTTTAAAACATATTGAACAAAAATTCCGGCAAAGAAAATAGCTAAACTGGCACCTAATAAAATTTTACTATTATTGTGTTCGTGGTCATGACCTTCGTGATTGTGATTATGAGTATCTTTATGTTCGTCATTTGACGTACTACAACAAGCTTTAGACATAATTAAAAATTTATATTTCAAAATTATAAAGTTGTTGCTGCAATCTGGTTGCAAAGTTTAGGATTTACATTGATCGCATATTCCTTTTAAGATAAAAGAAGATTGTTCGACTTCGAAATTTTTGGGTAGATTGATTTCTGGCAAATGAATATTTCTCAAACAAAACGTCTGATTACAATTGTTACAATGAAAATGAGCATGCGTAAACTCAGGCGTACATTTGCAACTCGACTCACAAAGCGCATATTTTATAGAACCCGTTCCGTCCTCTATGGAATGAATTAATTTATTTTCTTCAAACGTTTTTAATGTTCTATAAATCGTAACGCGATCTGCTTGATCCATCTCAATTTCTAAATCAGCTAAACTTAATGCAACGTCAGTTTTCATCAATTTATCTAAAACCAACAAACGCATCGCTGTTGGATTGATAGAACGATTCTGTAATGCTTTGTTTAAAATTTCTGTTTGCATTTTCTTCGATTTCGAATATAAAGTTACGAAAAAGTTAACTAAAGTTTAGTTAATAAAGTTTTTCCTTTTTTATTGCATCTAATTCTTTTTGCATTCGTTTCTTCCAATCTTTACCATTACGTTTTTCAAGATAAGGCTTTACAGTTTCTTCATATTTTAGTTCTAATTTATCATGTTTAAAATCTAAAACTCCAATATTTATATAATCTACTCCATATTTATTGTGAATACTGTCAATTTTAGCATAGGTTTCAGAACTAAATTCTGGTAAAGGAAATCCTCCTGAATGAAGAAAAATAATTTTATCATTTTTAATATCTTCTTTTGCTCTTTCTATGTATTCTTTTTCTTCCTTTTTTAATTTAATTATGTCATTTATAAATACTCCAATTATAATCATAAAAAAAACTGAAGTTAAAACTAAATTAACATTAATCAACTTACTGTATTTAAACAAACTAATTAAACTTGAGAAAATAATTATTCCAATAAGAATGTAAATAATTTCATGATATTCGGTTTGATAATAAATATCCCAAAAAGTATAATTTGAAGAACTATGTATCCAACAAAAATTTATTATTGGAAATAAAAGTATTAATCCAATAACGATTAAATTAAAAACAATTAACTTTTTATTCACTATTTCACTGTTATTTCATCTACAAAAATATACGACTTTCCTTGAAAAGGTTCTGCTAAATGACCTTTTGGGAAAGCACCATAATTTGTTGCTTTTACTTTGATGTAACGTGCTTTTTCTTCTTTAAACTGAATTTTCCATGAATCAGAAAACACGTTATTATCAAATGCATCAACTTGTTTTTCTAACATTCCAACCAATTTAAAATTCTGATTATCTTTCGATGTATAGACTTCTAATTTTGTAGGTAAGACAATCCAAGAACGAGAATCTTGCAAGAAATTCATGACAACCGAAGAAACGGATTTCGTTTTTTTCATGTCAACAATTGCATCAAAATTTTGATCATATCCACCTGCATGATATTGCGGTGTGTAGGTAGAATTCAACTGAATTGTATAATCATTTGGTTTCTTAGTAAATGTTCCAGAAATTGTTTTACTTTTCTTTCCATTCACTTCCACAAAAGAAGAAATTGTAGTTGTTTCTTTGATTGAAATTGGTTTTTTATAGATTTCTGCTTTTTTACCATTCACAGAAACATAGATTTTCGCATTTGGTTCAGAAGATTTTACTTCAACATTCATTTTATTTTGAAATGATCTGTCTTCAGCAATCAAAACTGGAACCGTTACAATTTTTTCACTTTCAGAAATAGGCTTAATCTCTCTATCTTTCAAGAATTCAAATCCTAAAAATTGATTTTCCTTGTAATTATTTTTCGTGATTATACGCTTCGTTCCATCTTCTAGATTAATCGTGATTTCATCAAAATACGGCTCAACAGTCGTCCACATTCCCGAACCTGGCGTAACGCTATAAATTCCCATCGAAGCCAAAACATACCACGCGCTCATCTGCCCACAATCTTCATTTCCAATCAATCCATCTGGCGAGTTTTTGTAATGTTCATTCAAAATTTTATGAACCAATTCTTTTGTTTTTTCTGGCTTACCAATGTAATTGTACAAAAAAGCCACGTGATGACTCGGCTCATTTCCTTGCGCATATTGCCCAATAAGTCCAGTAACATCCACTTGCTCTCGACCTGTTGTTTCTGATGGTGCATTAAATAATTCATCTAATTTTGCATCAAAACCATCTTTTCCACCATAAAAATCAATCATTCCATTAATATCTTGCGGTGCAAAAAACGTGTATTGCCAACCATTCGCCTCTGTGTAATTATTGTTTACTTCACGCGGATCAAAAGGTTTTAGCCAACCTCCATTTTTCTTTGGCTGAATAAATTTTGTCTCATGATTGAATAAATTTTTCCAATATTGAGAACGTTCGATAAAGTAATTATAATCGTCGTGTTTATTTAAAATCAATGCCATTTGCGCAATACACCAATCATCGTACGCATATTCTAATGTTTTAGAAACTGATTCGTGTTCATCGTCAATCGAAATAAATCCGTTTTGTTTGTAAGCTTTCAATCCCAAATGATCTAACATTGCCGAATGTTTTGCTGCTTCATAAGCTTTCTCATAATCAAAGCCTTTGAAACCTTTTACCATTGCATCAGCAATCACAGAAACCGAGTGATAACCAATCATACAATCGGTTTCGTTACTCGCTAATTCCCAAACAGGTAAACGTCCACCTTGTTCGTAATGCTTGATAAATGTGTTAATAAAATCAATCGTTCTTCTCTTCTCAATCAAGGTATACAAAGGATGCGCAGCACGAAAAGTATCCCAAAGTGAAAAAACCGAATAATAATCGAAATTATTTGCCAAATGAATTTGATCGTCCATTCCACGATAATTTCCATTCAAATCTTGCGAAATATTTGGTTGCATCATCGTGTGATACATCGCTGTATAAAAAATAGTTAGTTTATTCTTATCTGAAGATTTCACTTCAATCTTCGATAATTCTTTGTCCCAAGCCTTTTCAGCAGCGGCTTTCGTTTTAGAAAAATCAAAAGTTGTTAATTCTTTGCTATTAACATCCGTTCCATTATATCCAGTTGTAGATAAGGTCACTTTTACCATAATCTTCTCACCTTTCTTTACTTTTTTACCAAAAGCCAAGGCAATTTCATTTCCTTTAAATGTTTTAGATATTATATTTCCGTCTTTTGAAGCAGTTAATTTCAATGGAACATTAAATTCTATCTTGGCAAAAATCTTTTGATTCTTCGCCCATTCTTCCGAATTTCTGTAAACATAAAGTGTTTTAGCGTCTACAATTTTCACTTCTCCGTCAACTAATTTATCACGATGATTAAGATCTAAAATGATATTTGCGTCACCAGCTTTATTAAAAGTATATTCATGCAAACCAACGTGAGTTGTTGCCGTTAATCGAACATTGACATTATATTTATCTAACAAAACTTGATAATATCCTGCTGTTGCTTTTTCATTTTTATGCGAAAATTTAGAACCATAATCAGTCTGATTAAATCCTTTCTGATTAAGCGTTGGCATCAACATAATGTCACCATAATCAGAAACTCCTGTTCCATTTAGATGTGTATGTGAAAAACCATAAATAAAATCATCAGAATAATGATAACCACCACAACCATCCCAACTTCCATCAATTCGAGTATCTGGAGAAAGTTGAACCATTCCGAATGGTAAAGTCGCTCCAGGAAATGTATGTCCATGTCCACCTGTTCCAATAAACGGATTAACATATTGTGCATAATTATTTTTCTGAGCAAAAATTAATGATGAAAACATCATCAGAATAAATGATAGTAAAGTTGATCTCATTAGTTTTTAGTGTTTTGATTGACAGAAATTCTGTTATACAATAATATGGATTATATTTGTTTTAACACAATTTAGAAATCGATTAACACATGAGTAATAGAAGAAATTTCATAAAAAATCTTGGAGCTTTAGGCTTACTTTTAGGTACAACAAAACTTGATCTTAATGCGCAAACTACATCTAAAAGATCAACTACTTCAACAAAAATCAATAAACCAATTGTTCTTTCTACTTGGCGTTTTGGAATTGAAGCTAATGCCGAAGCTTGGAAAGTTTTAGGTAATAATGGAACAGCTTTAGATGCTGTAGAGCAAGGCGTAAAATTGGTCGAAGCTGATCCAAATGAACGAAGTGTTGGTTATGGTGGACGTCCTGATCGCGATGGAAAAGTAACTTTAGATGCATGTATTATGGACGATCAAGCAAATATTGGTTCTGTTGCTAGTTTAGAGTATATCAAACATCCAATTTCTGTTGCGCGAAAGGTAATGGAAGATACACCACACGTGATGTTAGTTGGAAATGGTGCACTTCAATTTGCGTGGAAAAAGGCTTCAAAAAAGAGAATTTATTAACTGATGTTTCCGAAAAAGAGTGGAAAGAATGGTTGAAAGATACTAATTATCAGATGCCTATCAATATCGAAAATCATGATACAATTGGAATGATTGCCTTAGATTCCTATGGAAATCTTTCTGGAGCTTGTACTACGAGCGGAATGGCGTACAAAATGCACGGACGTGTTGGTGATTCACCAATTATCGGCGCAGGTTTATATGTTGATAACGAAATTGGTGCAGCAACCGCTACTGGTCATGGTGAAGAAGTGATTCGTATTGCGGGAAGTCATTTGGTTGTGGAGTTGATGCGTCAAGGTTATTCGCCAGAAAATGCATGTAAGGAGGCTGTTCATCGAATCATTAAATTAACAAAATCGCGTAAAAAAGATTTATCGGCGATTCAAGTTGGTTTTATTGCAATTAACAAACAAGGCGAATATGGTTCATATTGTATTCATCCTGGCTTTAACTTTGCGGTTTATGATGAAACTGGAAATCGTTTAATTGACGGAAAATCTATTACAAAATGAAAAAAATAGAAATTGCTTGCTTTAATTTAGAATCAGCTTTAGTTGCAGCAAAATCAAATGCAGATAGAATCGAGTTATGTGCTGATGTTTCAACAGGCGGAATTACACCTAGTTTTGAAGATATCAAAACATTAAGAAAAGAAACAGATAAAGAAATTATGGTGATGATTCGCCCTCGTGATGGAGACTTTTGTTATTCTGATGAAGAATTTGAACAAATGAAATCTGAAATCATCATGATTAAAAATTTTAGAATTGATGGTTTTGTTTTTGGAATTTTGAATGAAGATAACGAAATCGATTTTGAACGAAATCATGAATTAATTGAACTTGCAAAACCTTTTCCTTGTACTTTTCATCGCGCTTTTGACAGAACTTCTGATGCCGAAAATTCACTTCAAATCGTGATTGATTTAGGATTCAAAACTATTTTAACTTCTGGTTTAGATAGTAATGTTTATGATGGAAAACGTGAATTAAAAAACCTTGTTAAAAAAGCAGAAAATCAAATCACAATTATGCCTGGAGGTGGTTTGCGCTCAACAAATATTGAAGAAATTGATTCATATACAAACGCTACTTACTTTCATTCATCAGCGATGATTGATGATTCTGGAATTGCTAATTTAGAAGAAATCAATCGATTAAAAAGTATGATAAATTCTGAAAAATAAAAATAGTAACTTTGGACTATGCTTTGGGAAAATATAATTGGACAACAGGAGATTAAAAACAAGCTTCAACAATCTATAAAAGATGGTCGTATAAGTCATGCTCAGCTTTTTTCTGGTCCAGAAGGTTCGGGAACTTTGGCTTTGGCAATTGCTTATGCACGTGAAGTTTTGTGTGGTTTGAATAAGGAACAATGCAATCTGAAAGTTGATAAATTACAACATCCCGATTTACATTTTTCTTTTCCTTATTCAGCAACAGAAAGTGTAAAAAAGCCACTTGCTAAGTATTTATTAAACGATTGGCGAACTTTTGTAGACGAAAATGTCTATGGAAATTTAACGGATTGGATGTCTCATCTTGGTATTGAGAAAAAACAAGGCGTTATTCCTGTTGATGAAGCGGATGAAATCGTCAAAACATTAGCGCTAAATAGTTACGAAGGAGGCTATAAAATCATGATTATTTGGCAAGCTGAGGAAATGACTACTGCAGCTGCAAATAAATTGTTGAAAATAATTGAAGAACCGCCTCAAAAAACACTTTTTTTATTGGTAACAGAACGTGAAGATTTGATTCTACAAACCATTACTTCTCGTTGTCAATTGGTTAAAATTCCTCGTTTATCGCAATCGGATATAAAGAATTATCTAATTGAGAAGAAAAATATTAATCCAGAAAAAGCGCAACATATCGCTTTTTTATCGCAAGGAAATGTACGAGAAGCGTTGCATCAATTGAATGATGACGAACATTTATTCGATAAGTATTTTGTGACTTGGGTTCGAAAAGCCTTTATGGCAGCCAAAACGCCAACCGTTTTAAAAGATTTGATTGATTGGTCGAATCAAATTGCAAGTTGGTCGAGAAGTGAACAAAAAGATTTTTTGAATTATTGTTCAGAGATTTTTCGTCAAGCTTTGTTAAAAACGTATCAATCTGATGATTTAGTTTTTTTACAAATTAATGCAGAAGGTTTTAAATGGCAAGGTTTTGCGCCTTTTATACATGGAGCTAATATCGAAGATATTTTAAATGAAATTAATGAAGCGTCGTATCATATCGAGCGAAATGGTAATTCTAAAATTATACTTTTAGATTTATCTATCAAGTTAACTCGCTATTTACATCGAAAAACAGCATAAAAAAACCACTTATCTAATAAGTGGTTTCTTTATATGATCTGAATGTTATTTCAAATTATTTTGCTGGAGCTTCAGTAGCTGGAGCTACTTCCTTAGCTGCACCTTCAACTTTAGTTGCTAAAGAATCAGTTTTTTCTACTAAAGAATCAGTTTTAGCTGCTAAAGAATCAGTTTGAGCTGCTAAAGAGTCAGTTTGAGTTGCTAAAGAGTCAGTTGTATTTTCTACTGCTTCTTCTGCTTTTTTCTCACCACAAGATACTGCTCCTAAAGATAAAGCTGCTACTGCAACTACTGCGAAAAATTTTTTCATTGTTTTATTGTTTTAATTATTAATAATTTTCGATTAATTTTCTTTGACAAATGTATTTCGAAACGTAAACAACAGCATGTAAAATCAATGTAATATAATTGTATTAATCAATTCTCAATAAATAAAATTTAAACTATTGATTTTTAATCAATTATAAATAGTTTTACAATTTTTGAATATTTTTTGTAAAAAACATTGTGTCAATTATTTATCTAATGAAGACAGTTAAATTTAAAAATTAATTGATTTTGATTAATTTTTGATCCTAAATCATTTAATCTTTATTCTAAAAAATTAATTATTTATACATTTGTATAAATTTAATAAAAGTATGCTAGTAGTTTCTTACATTCAAGAAAACAAAGATCGTGTAATTGAAGGACTTAAAAAACGTAACTTCAAACAATTAGATCTTGTTGATGAAGTTTTAAATGTGGATGAACTTCGTCGTAAAACACAATTTGAATTAGATAATGTATTAGCTGAATCCAACAAATTAGCAAAAGAAATTGGTAATTTGTTTAAAGATGGAAGATCGGAAGAGGCTAATGAATTAAAAAACAAAACGGTTGATTTAAAAACTCAATCAAAAGAGTTACAAGATTTATTATCGTCTTACGAAACATCCGTTAAAGATATTTTGTATCAAATCCCGAATATTCCGAACGAAATCGTAAAAGCAGGAAAAGATGCTGATGATAATGAAATCGTTTTTGAACACGGAGATGCAACTGCAAAACCAAACAATTTGCCACACTGGGAAGTTGCTAAGAAATTTAACATCATTGATTTTGAATTAGGTGTTAAAATTACCGGAGCTGGTTTCCCTGTTTACAAAGGAAAAGGTGCTCGTTTGCAACGTGCTTTAACACAATTTTTCTTAGATAAAAATTCTGATGCTGGCTATACAGAAATTGTTCCTCCCTTCGTTGTGAATGAGGCTTCTGGTTATGGAACTGGACAGTTACCAGACAAAGAAGGACAAATGTATTATATTGGAGAAGATGATTTGTACTTGATTCCTACTGCGGAAGTTCCTGTGACGAATATTTACCGTGATACAATTGTAAAAGCAGAAGATTTACCAATTACGTTGACTGCATATTCACCATGTTTCCGTCGTGAAGCGGGTTCTTATGGAAAAGATGTTAGAGGATTAAATCGTTTACACCAATTTGAGAAAGTTGAGATTGTACGTATCGAAAAACCAGAAAATTCTTACGCTGCTTTAGACGGAATGATTGAGCACGTAAAAGGAATTTTAGAAGATTTAGAATTACCATACCGTATTTTAAGACTTTGTGGTGGTGATACAGGATTTACATCTGCAATTACATACGATTTTGAAGTTTTCTCTGAAGCGCAAGAAAAATGGTTAGAAGTTTCATCTGTATCTAATTTTGAGACTTTCCAAGCGAATCGTTTGAAATTACGTTACAAAGATGAAAACGGAACTCAATTAGCACATAGTTTAAATGGTTCTGCTTTGGCTTTACCACGTATTTTAGCCTCAATTTTAGAGAATCACCAACAAGCTGATGGAACAGTAAAAATTCCGAAAGCGTTGCAACCTTATACTCGTTTTGAGATTTTAGATTAATCAATAATCTGTCAGATAAATAAAAGCTCGAGAATTTCTCGAGCTTTTTTATGTTATTAAAATTGAAACTAAATCAGGTGTTTCAATTCTTTTTTCAAACTATCTTCCCAAGTCGGAATATCAAATTGATAAACTTCTTTTATTTTCGATTTATCCAATAAACTATACGCAGGACGTTTCGCTTTTGTCGGATAAGCTGAAGTTGGAACAGGATTAATTTCGATTGTTGAATTAGACAATTCTTTAATTTTTTGCGCAAATTCAAACCAAGAACATTTTCCTTCATTCGAATAATTAAAAATTCCATAGGTTAAATCATCTTTCAAAATAATCGTTAAGATTACATCAGCCAAATCAATTGCATTTGTTGGCGAACCAATTTGATCTGCTACAACAGAGATCGAATCTTTGTCATTAAACAACCTAAGCATCGTTTTAACGAAATTATTTCCAAATCGAGAATAAACCCAAGCTGTGCGTAAAATAATCGTTTTAGAATTGTTTTCTAATGCTAAATTTTCGCCATCTAATTTTGTTTGACCATACACCCCTATAGGATTTGTTTGATCTGTTTCTAGACGAGGTTGAGCTTCAGTTCCATCAAATACATAATCTGTCGAAACGTGAATAAAAGGAATTCCTTTTTGATTCGTGATTTTTGCTAAAAATTCTGTTGCTTTTGCGTTTACTAAATAAGCATTCTCTTGATCATCTTCAGCTTTATCAACCGCTGTATAAGCTGCACAATTGACAACAAAATCGAATGATTTATCTTCGAAATAATGATTTATTAATTCCTCATTCGTAATATCTAATTCATTTCGAGTGACAAAAAAACATTCAATTTCCTTGTAGTTTTTTGATTGCTCTAAGATTGATTGACCTAACTGACCATTCGCTCCAGTAACTAAAATTCTTTTCATATATAAAAAAAGCCACTAAAATAGTGGCTTGAAGATATTAATAATTCTTAAAATTATAATCCTAATTCTTTTTTAACGTCGTTTAATAAGTCGTATCCTCCAGCTTTGTATACTAAAACACCAGCAGGTAAAACATATTTAACTCCTTTTTTTGCAGCAGCAGCATTAATTGCATCCATTACTCTTTTCTCGATTGGATCCATTAAAGCTTTCTCTTTTGCTTGCATTTCATCTTGAGCAGCTTTTGCATAAGTTTCGTATTTCTTTTGCATTTCTTGCTCTTTCTCTTGGTATTTGTTTGCTGCAATTAATTTTTGAGCTTCTTCTTGAGATTTACCAGCTAAATCTTTTTGAGCAGTTTCCATAAAAGTTTTATAGTCTGCTTGTAATTTTGCGATAGCATCTTCGTGTTTTTTACCTAATGCTTGTAAATCAGCCTCAGCTTTTTTGTAAGCTGGCATTGATTCAATTACTGCTTGCGTATCAATATGTGCAATTTCTTGAGCGAAAGATAAAACGCTTCCGAAAACCATCATTGTAAATACTGCTATCAATCTAATTTGTTTCATTTCTAGTCTAATTTGTTTTTTAAAATTTATTTTCTTGTTTTATTGCTACTATTACTAGTTTTATTATTTCCAGAAGTTGATGTTTTTGAATTATTTGGTTTCAACTCTGGTCTTAAAGTCATTAATACTTCTCTACTTATGTCAAACTTTGGATCTGTGTAAATCATGATTAAATCACTTCCTTTATCAAATACGAAACCATAACCTCTTTTATCTGCAACTTCTTTTGTCGCATTATAGATTTGATCTTGCAAAGGCTTTACCATTGATCTTCTCAGATTCACTAAATCGCCATTTGGTCCATAACGCTTGTCTTGCAAAATTCTTACAGCCGCTACTTCATCTGCTAGCTTTTTCTCTTGCTCTTTAACCTGTTCTGCCGTTAATAAAATCTTTTCTGCTTCGAATTCGGCTTGTAATTTAGCTAAATTTTCTTGTTTTTGCTCAATTTCTTTTTGCCAAGATTCTGTTTGAGATTTTAATTTATTTTGAGACGATGTATATTCTGGTAAATTTTCTAAAATATACTGACTGTCTACATAACAAAACCTTTGCGCGAAAGAGAAACTTGCTAATCCAAAGAACAACGCTATAAATCTAATCCATTTTTTCATATTTGTGATGTGTTAATTCTAAAATTATGCCAAAACGTTCTAAGCAAATTTAATCAATTTATTAGAATTGTTGTCCAATAATAAAGTGAGTTTGCCATCCAGAGCGTTCTGTTTGTCCAAATCCTTTATCAAATCCGTATCCGAAATCAAATCCTAATAAACCAAATGCTGGCATATAAATACGAACACCTGCTCCAGCAGAACGTTTTAATTCAAACGGTTTAAATTCACTTGTATTGTTCCAAACGTTACCTCCTTCTGCAAAAGTTAATGCATAAATTTTGGCTGTTTGGCTCATTGTGATTGGATAACGTAATTCTAACGAATATTTATTATAAATTGTTCCACCTCCTTCTGGCGTAATATCTCCTGTTTGTCCACCAGAATTTGTTGCATCTTCGTAACCTCTTAATGAAATAATCTCACGTCCATCGAAACGATTTTGTGTAAGACCTGTTCCTCCTAAGTAAAAACGTTCGAAAGGAATTGTTCCAATTTTACGGTCGTATGTTCCTAAAACTCCAAATTCTCCACCAGCTTTTAAAACTAATTTACCTGTTAATTCTTTGTAGAAATATGCTTTAGCTTTGAATTTATAATATTCTAACCATTTGAATTTTTCTACGTCAGACATGTTTGTATAGTCTTTGTTATTAAAAACTGAATAAGGAAATGTTGTCGTAAACGATAAACTAATTTCTGATCCTGATTGAGGGAAAATAGGGTCTGGTCCAGCAGAGTTACGTGTTAAACCTAATGTATAGTTTAAGTTGTTTGAAGAACCATTTTCATATTGCATATTACCAACAGACATCGCATAATTATCGAAGTTATATAACTGATAAGAAATTGAGTTTGATAAACGGAAATAATCATCTGGCCAAGTTAATAACTTAGTTAACCCAACTGAAGCTCCTAAGATATCCAATTTCGCTTTTTCTCCATAATTATCACGGTAATCATATTGTGAATAATAAAAAGATGTTGATAAAGCTGTAGGGCGTTTTCCTCCAATCCAAGGTTCAACAAATGATAAACTATAATTTTTATATCCGTTACCAGCTTGTGCTCTTAGTGATAATTGTTGTCCATCTCCCATTGGAATTGGTTTCCAAGCTTTTTTATTGAAAAAATTCTTTAATGAGAAATTCCCGAAAGTTAATCCTAATGTACCAATGAAAGTCCCTGCACCATATCCTCCTTGTAATTCTACTTGAGAAGATGATTTTGGCGCAACTTTCCACTCCACATCAACTGTATTATTATCTTGATTTGGTTGAATATCTGGAACAATTTGCGTTGGCTCTAAGTATCCCAAAGAAGCTAACTCCATCATCGTACGCTTAATGTCCGATTTAGAGAATAAATCTCCTGGTTTAGTTCTTAACTCACGGTATAAAATATGATCGTGTGCTTCTGTATTACCGTTAATCGTTACTTTATTAAGTGTAGCTTGTGTACCTTCGAAAACTTTAATTTCAAGATCGATTGTATCATTTTTTACACTTTTTTCTACAGGAATAGCACGAGCAAACAAATACCCTCTATCCATATATAACGTAGAAATATCATCGTCTTTTTCTGATCCAGAAATCTTTTTGTTGATACCTACTGCGTCATAACGATCTCCTGTTTTGTAACCAAAAATTCGCTGTAACTGTTCAGAAGTATAAATTGAGTTTCCAGAAAACGTTACATCTCCTAAGAAATATGGTTTTCCTTCGTTAACTTTAATCTTAACCAATAAGTTTTTATCATCAACTTTTTCGATATTGTATGACTCAACTTTAGCATCTCTAAAACCAACAGATTTGTACTCTTCAACCAATGTTTTTAAATCTTCCTGGAATTTTTCAGGAATCATTTTAGATGACTTGAAGATATTGATAGATTTCTGTTTGGTATTTTTCATCCCTTTTTTACGTAAACGAGCAGCAGTTAAGTTTTCATTTCCTTCGAAAATGATTTTCTTAATCTTTACACGCTCTCCACGATTCACATTTAATGTAATGTTTTCTTCGTCTTCTTTACCAACAATTGGCTGACGTTCTACATTAATTGTTGTGTTAGGATAACCTTTTCCAGTATAATAATCTTTGATTTTATTATTTGTTGTATTGATTAAACTTTGCGTAATCTTAACACCTGGATTTAATTTATTTTGTTTGATTAAATCTTCGCGTTGCGATTTTTTCACGCCGTTAATCTTAATTTCTCCTAAACTAGGAACTGAAACCAAGGCAAGCTCTAATGTTACTTCGTTACCTTCTATTTTATCTACATACAAGTCGATGTCAGAGAAAATATTAGATCTCCATAATTTTTTTACAGCATTATTTACCTTCGTACCTGGTAATTCTATCTCCTCACCGATAGCAAAACCTGCATAACGGATAATTTGATTCTTAGAATATTTAGAATCTCCTGTTACAACGATATCTTTCAGTTTGAAAGTTCGTGCATTGGTATAATCTAAGACAAAATTATCTTGTTGTGTTGAATCAATGGTTTTCGTAGAGTCTACGACTTGCGCCTGTGCCATGTAAGCACCAAGCATACACATTGTCCAAAAAATTTTCTTCATAATCCTCTATTTCAGTTCGATTAGTTCGTTAGTTGCTCGCTTATCTTACCAAATCTACGTTCTCGATTTTGGTAATTTAAAATTGCTTTATAAAATTCTTCCTCGTTAAAATCAGGCCACAAAACCTCTGTAAAATATAATTCTGCGTAAGCAATTTGCCACAACAAGAAATTACTAATTCTGGTTTCGCCACTTGTTCTAATCATAAGATCTACCATTGGTAAATCGTGTGTATATAAGTTTTGATGAACTAATTCTTCATTAAAATCATTGTCGGATATTTCTCCGTCATTGTATTTTTTGGCAATAGATTTCATCGCGTGTAATAGTTCTTCTTTCGAACCATAACTTAATGCTAATGTCAAAACACAATCTGTGTTGTCTTTCGTTTTTTCCATCGCTTGAGTCAAATCTTTGAATGCTTTTTTTGGTAATTTTGATAAATCTCCAATCACATTCAAGCGAACTCCATTTTTGTGTAATTCATTTATTTCGTCCTTAATTGCAGAACTTAATAACGTCATTAAAACATTGACTTCTAATTTTGGACGGTTCCAATTTTCAGTAGAAAATGCGTAAAGTGTAAGATGTTTTATACCTAATTTTCGACAAGTCTCGATTGAAGATCGTACAGCTCCCAAAGCACTTTTGTGTCCAAAAGTTCTTTCTTTACCGTTCTTCTTAGCCCATCTTCCGTTACCATCCATAATGATTGCAACGTGAATAGGTATATTGTTTTTATCTATTTGTTCTACTAAACTAATTCCCATTCTTTTTAATCACAATAACAAGCAGGTCGACCAAAACTGTACGTTAAGGTAATTCCTGATAATACGTACCAATCTTTGTTTGATGTGTTTCCATATACTCTTTTACTATATTCATCTGAAGGTACAACACCATCAGCTACAGCATCGATAAAATTTTGAGTAAATTTTCCTTTGTTGTAATCTATATAATCAACATTTGTATAACGAACACCTGTCTCAAAAGATAAAATCCAATTGTAATTGAATCTTACTTTATATCCAACCCCAAAAGGAATCGTTAAATCGGTATTATATTTTGTTTTTTCGATAATTACGTTGTTTGTCCCATCGTAATCATATTCTTTTCCTTTTGCAGAAAAAGCTCCAACTCCTACAAAAATATAAGGCGATTGCGCTTTTTCTTGATCATCATTGATATTAAAGAAATTATACTCAAACATCAATGATCCTTCTACAATATTATTTCGAAAATTTTTATTTCTTTCTAATTTGTAATACTCTTTCGAGCGGTGGTCACTTGCTCCAACTTTTGAATAAGAGATATTTGCTCTAAAACCCATTTGCGGATTTATATTAAAACGATACAATCCTCCTATGGAAATTGGTAAATAAATTTTCCCACCTGGTTCTGTTTTCGTAGGAAACGGATTGATGTAATTGGCTTTACCAATATCTCCAATCACATTTGCTCCACCAGCAAAAATTCCGAGTTCATGTCTTTGCGCAAAAGTTAATTGCGAAAAACACAGTATAAAAACAAACAAAAATACTCTCCTCATAAGTTGTGTTATTTTTTCGGCTTTTGCTTTTTATCTTCTTTTAAATTCGAACAAATATAAACAAAAGTCAATTCAACGTAACTGATTTAACAAAAATTAAGAAGATTTATTGTAAATTTTAATTCCTTTTATCTGAACCCCAAAGCATTTTTTCTCTCAAAGTTGTGAAATAAGTCGCATCAATAGCTTCAACGATTAAGATTTTGAAGTCAGCTTTTTGTATCGTCAATTCGACGTCAGTTGTTAAAGGAAAGTTACGAGAATCCAACGAAAGGAAGTATTCATTAGCTCTACTACGTATTTTTAAGTCAATTTTTTCGTTTTCTGATACAATTAATGGACGCACATTTAGATTATGTGGCGCAACAGGTGTAATGACAAAATTTTGATTGGACGGATGAACAATTGGTCCTCCACAACTCAACGAATATCCTGTAGAACCTGTTGGCGTAGAAATAATTAATCCATCAGACCAAAAAGAATTTAGAAATTCATTGTTCAAATAAGCATCAACCGTAATCATACTAGTTGTTTCACGGCGAACTACAGTTACTTCGTTTATCGCAAAATTATTTTCAATTTCTACACCATCACTTCTTTTCACTGTTAATAAAGTTCGTGGAATAATGTTATAATCATCATTGAAAAAACTATCCATTTGCTCCAACAACACACTTTTATTAATTGTTGCTAAAAAGCCTAAACGTCCAGTATTTACGCCAATAATTGGAATATTAGAATCCCTAACAATTGTAGTTGCCGATAAGATTGTTCCATCTCCACCAAAACTGAATAAAAACTTGACCGATTTGTCTAAATCATCATAAGAAGTATAGGTTTCTACGTTATCAGTATCAAAATCAGTTGTTTCTTTTAAAATTTGAAGAAAATTTTGCTCAACACAAAAAGCAATTTCGTTGTGAACTAAATAATTAATAAATGGTGGAATAATATCCGTTAAAGACGTACTTGTTTTTTGTCCAAAAAGTGCAACTTTTATCATTAGGTATTCATGTATTTTAACAATTGTGCATAACGACTTTGCAGAAGTTCTTGTTTTTCGTCATTATAAAATTTTTGAATCACTTGATATCCATAACGCTCAAATGTTTCGCCAATTGCCAACAAGTTCGATGAACTAAATTTCAGCAAAACATAAACGCTATCCTCATTATTCCCAACAATCATCATTCCCAAAATTTTTCCGTTATTCACTTCAATAATATTAGAAATCGCGGTCATCGACAAATCTTTTTCCGCAATCGAAACCAACATCGAAACGCCTTGCGCAGCGACAAAAGGAAAATTTGCAAATGTGTTGATAATATCCGTTTCCGTAATAAAACCAACATAGCGCGATTGTTCGTTAAGAATTGGTAAGATATTCGCCTGATTCGTGTACATCATGTGAATTGCATCTAAAAGCGTACTCAATTCAGAAAGATAAAAACTCTCCAAATACGAAGTATAATCTACTTTTTCATCATCAATTGATAATTCAATCAAATCTTCTTCCGAGATATTTCCAACAAAATCCAACCCTTTAAACAAAGCTAAATGCGTCAATTTATTCTCTTGCACAACTTCTAAAAGCTGACTTGGAGAAGAATTAACTTTCCCTGGTTTTATCTCATTCGATAGATATTCGGTGATATACATGGCACAAATTTATATATTTTAATACATTAATTCTCTATTTTTAATGCTAATTGGGTTAAAATCATTGATTATTAATTGAAATTTAACCAATTTATTCTAAATTATTTAGTCAAAATATATTCCAAAATCTACTAATAATCAAAAAATAATGTGATTTACAATTTTTTAAAGCAAAACTCTTCCTCAAATTCAAAAAAGAATGGCTTAAATTTTGTAGATTTGCAGTACCAATTTTAACATTGAATGAAGAACCCATTATTTTATGCCAAAATCTTACTTTTTGGCGAATATGGAATTATTGAGAACTCGAAAGGATTAACAATTCCTTATAATTTTTACCAAGGTGCATTAAAATTTGAGCCTTCTGAAATTGCAGAATCATCAAATGCTCACTTGAAAAATTATGCAAAGTTTTTAGAAGAAAATTTTGCTGATACTTTTGATACAAAGTCTTTTTCGGAAGATGTTGCAAACGGAATGTACTTCGATTCTAACATTCCTCAAGGATATGGTGTAGGTAGTTCTGGTGCTTTAGTTGCCGCTATTTATGACAAATACGCCTTGAATAAAATTGATATCAATCAAAATCTGAACAAAGAAAAAATCAGCGAATTAAAAGCGCTTTTCGGTAATTTAGAATCTCATTTTCATGGAAAAAGTTCTGGAATTGATCCTTTAATTTGTTACATGAATATTCCTTTGTTAATTCAATCAAAAGATGATATCTCGACAATTGGTTTACCTTCTGCAAATGCTGACGGAAAAGGAGCTGTTTTCTTAATCAATTCAGGAACACCAGGTGAAACGGCGCCAATGATTCATATTTTCTTCGAAAAAATGAAAAAAGAAGGTTTCCGTAAAACATTGAAAGAAGAATTTATTAAATACAATAATGCATGTATCGAGAACTTTGTGAAAGGTGAATACAATCCACTTTTTGCAAATCTTCAAAAATTATCGGCTTGGGGTTATGAGCATTTCAGACCTATGATTCCTCAAAAATTGGTAAATGCATGGAAAACTGGAATTGATACAGATACCTATTACTTAAAACTTTGTGGTTCTGGCGGAGGCGGTTATGTTCTTGGTTTTACACAAGATTATGACAAAGCGAAAAGCTACCTAAAAGACTTTCAAACCGAAGTTATTTACAAATTCTAAAAAATTAATTTATAAAAATATAATCAATGAACGTTCAGAAAATAATCTTAAAGGTTTTTGCATTATTTTCTGTTGTTCGTGGCTATAATTTAATTGTGTTAATATTAGCACAATATCTTGCGGCGCTTTTTATTTTTGCGCCAGAAGTTGGTCATCGTCAATTGTTGACAAATCCAAAGTTAGACGGACTTATTCTTTGTTCGATACTTTGTGTGGCTGCGGGATATATCATCAATAATTTTTACGATTTAGAAAAAGACGAACTCAAACGTCCTTTACAAGTTTATCTTCAGAAACAAGTTTCGCAAGGTTTCAAACTAACTGTTTACATTGCTCTAAATGCTTTAGCATTGATTATTGCAGCTTTAATTTCGTGGAAAGTTTTCGTTTTCTTTTTGGCTTATCAATTTTTAGTTTGGTTTTATAGTCACAAAATCAATCGTTTTGCATTGATCAAAAACTTTTACTTGGTTGTCATTCGTGTCATGCCATTTTTCGCCTTATTGGTTTATTTTGATCATTTTACGTTTAATTTGGCTTTACATGCTACTTTCTTAACCATTTTATTATTGATTACTGATATTGTAAAAGATTTGAGTTCTCAAAAAGCAGATTTGATTTATAATTATGATTCAATTCCAATTAAATATGGAATCGATTTTACAAAAGTTTTGATTTCATGTTTAATTATTACAGAATTAATCATTGGAATTATTATCATTATGAAAAATAATGTTGGTGCAATGAAATACTTTTTTATTGCTGCAAATATCGCTTTCACAGTGATTTTATTTATCATTTGGAGAATAAAATCGACACAAGCATATAAGATTTTACATTATTTTTTTAAGGGAATGATTGTTGCGGGTGTATTTAGTATCGTATTAATCGAAATAAATCCCTTAACTTTGCAAACTATTGCGCAAAATTTTAATCAGCGCATAAATTAATCAAATTCAGATGAATAACAGACGAAATCAATCCAACGACAGAAATTCCCAAGGCGGGAACAATCGTGGAAAAGGTGGAGCAAGAGGAAATTCTTCTTCTAAACCATCTTCAGGGAAAGGAAAACCAACTTTTGGTGGAAAACCATCGGAAGAAGGAAAGAAAAGTTTTGGACCAAAGAAACCGTTTAACAAACCAGGTGAAAAACCATTTGTTAAAAGACTGAAAAAAGCACCAGTTGATGACGGGACTATTCGTTTAAATAAATATGTGGCGAATGCAGGGATTGCATCCAGAAGAGAGGCCGACGAGTTGATCAAAACTGGAATCGTTACAGTGAATGGTCAAGTGATTACTGAAATGGGTTATAAAGTACAACCCGATGATGAAGTGCGTTTCGATGGTCGTAAAATCTCTTCAGAGAAAAATGTATATTTTGTGTTGAATAAGCCAAAAGGTTTTATTTCAACATCAAATGATGAAAAAGGACGTAAAACTGTGATGGACTTAATGTCTTCAGCAACTACAGCGAGAATTTTCCCTGTAGGTCGCTTGGACAGACAGACAACAGGAGTTTTATTGTTTACAAATGATGGTTATTTAACTAAGAAATTAACGCATCCAAGTCATGATATCAAAAAAATATATCATGTAACTTTAGATAAAAAGTTAACAGCAAATGATTTGGCTGACATCAAAAAAGGTGTTCGTTTAATTCCTGAAGGAATTGCAGTTGTTGACGAAATTTCTTTTATCGAAGGTAGACCGAAAAATGAAGTTGGTGTAGAATTACACATTGGTTGGAACCGCGTTGTACGTCGTATTTTCGAAACAAAAGGATACGAAGTAGAAGCGTTAGACCGCGTTTCTTTTGCCGGACTTACAAAGAAAACTTTACAAAGAGGTGATTTTAGAAGATTAACAGAATTAGAAGTTAACTTCTTGAAAATGTTATAATACCTCAGCTATAAAATTTAAAAACCACTTCTAAAGAAGTGGTTTTTTTATGTTTTAATCTTTAGAAACCTTATTATTATAGGCTTCCATCATTTTTCTATTCGCTTCTTTTACAAAATCGTCTTTCTCAATTTGTGTCATTTTTTGACCTTTTGATGGAATTTTAATCACTTCGTTTTTAGATGCTTCTTTTATATTAATTGCTCTAAAAGTCGTTTCGTAACTTTCGTCTTTCCTTGTTGTTACAGCTTTCAATTCTAAAATCAAACCTGACAACCCATTGAAAAATATTGGTCCGCCTTTTGGTTGTAAAGTTGGCGCAAACCAAACTTCTATCTTAGAATCTTTGTATTCGGTTATTGCTTTTTTTACTTTAATACCCAAAATTTCTTTTGATTCTCGACTAATTGTCCAAGTGTATTTTGGCAAATTATCTATTATTAAAATATTTTTGTTTACATAATTTCCTTCAATTTTATATTGTAGAGTTTTATAATCTATGTAAATATTATTATCAATTGTACTCATCGACATAGATGATTGATTTTGACTATTATCAATTTTTACAACTTCACTGAAAAACGACTGATTTTCATCAAAAAGTAATTGATAATATTTTGGTGTAGAATTGTTTTTATCTAATGCTGCTTTATAAACAGGATCTTTTTCATCAAAAAAGATTTTATCATAGGTTTCATATTCTACTTTCCACAAATTTTGAGCAAAAAGAAATGGAGAAAAAATTGTTAGAAAGAATAGTAAAGCTTTTAATTTCATAGATGATTAATTATGAACTAAATATAATGATTATTTACAATAAAAAAGCGATTCAAAATTGAATCGCTTTTCTTGTATTGAAATTATTTCTTTTCAGAATTTTTTCCTTTGTTTTTCACATATTTCTCTAACCATTGATCTTGTTCCCACAACATGTGTAGAATATTTTCTCTGGCTGCATATCCATGAGATTCTTGTGGTAATAAAACCAAACGAGTTGTCGCTCCCAAACCTTTCAACGCGTTGAAATAACGCTCAGATTGCAATGGGAAAGTTCCTGTATTATTATCAGCTTCACCATGAATTAACAACAATGGTGTTTTCATTTTATCTGCATTTTGGAAAGGCGCCATTGTGTTGTAAACATCTGGAGCTTCCCAATAATTACGTTGTTCTGACTGGAATCCAAACGGCGTCAATGTACGGTTATACGCACCTGAACGCGCAATACCTGCCGCAAATAAATTAGAATGTGTTAATAAATTCGCTGTCATAAACGCACCATAAGAATGTCCACCAACCGCAACTCTTTCACGATCAATATAACCTAATTTATCTACCGCATCAATCGCTGCTTTTGCATTGGCAACCAATTGAGGAACGAAGGTATCATTTGGCTCTTCTTTTCCTTCTCCAATAATCGGGAAAGCCGCATCATCTAAAACCGCATATCCTCTCAATGCCCAATAAATAGGACCTCCGTAAGAAGGAGAAGTAAATTTATTTTCAGAAGTTGTTACCTGACCAGCCGTAGATGCATCTTTGAACTCGCGAGGATAAGCCCACATTAACATTGGTAACTTTTCCTTTTTCGTTTTATCATAATTTGGTGGCAAGTATAAAGTTCCTGATAATTCTACACCATCAGCTCGTTTGTACGTAATTAACTCTTTCGAAACTTTGTTCATTGCTTCAAAAGGATTTTTTGTAAACGTTACTTGTTTTGGCTTTCCTCCTTTCTGAAAAATATTACGAACATATAAATTTGGATAATCTGATTTCGATTGAATTTGTTCTAAAATGATCCCTTTCTTCGGATCGATAACACGAGCAATCGCTTCTAATTTATCTGATTTCTGCGCTCTCCATAAACGAGAAGTTTTTTGCGTTTTGATATCAAAATCATCAACAAAAGGTAAAATTCCTTCCGCAGAAACTCCTTCTCCAACTAACATCAATTTTCCTTTGTTAATAGCTAAAACATTGTAACCATAATCATTCATTTCAGTTACGAAATTTCCAGGATTATTGTAAGCATCTTGCGAATTTCTACTGAAAAAACGGATTGGTTCTTGAGTTGGATTTGACGGATTGAACAAATAACTACTTTCGTTACGCGTGTTATACCAAGCATCTCTCACAATCGCAACCTCATCATTCCCCCAAGTCACTCCTCTGTAACGATCTTTTACTTTTACCAACAACTCTTTGTTCGCAGTAAAAGGCGCGGCAACTTGATAAAGCGCATCGCGATATTCCGCAGGCTTATTTGCATCACCACCATCTAAAGCCTCAACCCAATACAATGTATTTGGTTTATCTGCTCTCCAATACAAATTTCTTTTTCCCATAATCGTCGAAGAAAATCCTTTCGGAACAACTTCTTGTAACTCTTTATGATCAACTTCTTTTACTAATTTTCCATTGATATCATACACAATATCAGTTGAAGGGAAACTATTGTAAGTTACTAAATATGAAAAAGGCTTTTTGATTTCGTTCACCAAAACATATTGCCCATCTGGAGAAGTCGAAATATCTGTGTACATCGCAGCATCTTTCCATTTCGATTTTGCTCCAGTTTCGATATTTACTTTTACTAATTCAGAAATTGCTAATTGCTCAAAGTTAAACTCATCATTTTTATTTTGTAATAAATCTTGATAGGTTCTGTTTTGCGCTTCTTTTCCGTCAGCAACAGAAACTGTAGGTCCAGTCGCAATTGCGTCTTTCGTATCAATCAAAGCTTTTTTAGAAGCTGGAATTACATTCACAATTAATTCTGTATCTGAAATCCAATTGAAAGGACGACCTAAGTTTGCGTTTAATTTATCTTCATAAACTTTTGTTGCAGCTTGCGTTTTTACGTCAACAATCCACAATTCTACACCTTTATTTGTTGTATTTGTAACGGCAAATTTCGATTGAGAAGTGTTCCAAGATTGATTAGAAAAACGACCTTTTGCAGGTAAACCAGCTATCGTTTTTTCCTTTGAAGTTTTCAGATCAAAATAAGTAATTTTCTCACTGAATGTTTCACGTGAATTAATATTTGTAACTGGATTAATTCGTAATCCTGCTAAACGTAATTCCGTTTCTGACAATTCATTAATCGTTTTATAACGACTTCTATAAGACAAAAATGCATTCTCCGCTTTACGATCTGTACTAATTGACGGCGGCATATCTGCATCTGCCAATTGTAAAATTTCTTGCGGAGGCAATTGATAAGTAACATTTTCTTGTGCTTTTACCGATGCACCAAAAGTCATCGCTATAAAAAGCAACGAATAAACAATTTTCTTCATGTGTTTTTAAGATTTTACTTTATAAAGATATTGAATCTTTGGTAAAATGACATGATAGAAGTTAGTTTTGACTAAAATGTATAAAAAAAGACGAAAAATATTCGTCTTTTGATTTTATCTTCTTTTACCAAATTTACCTCCTTTCGTATTTGTAGGTGGTTTACTTTTTCCTACTCTGGCTTGAGTTGTTGATTTTTTTACTGGCTTTTTAATTGATTTTCCTTTCGAATCTTTAAAATCTGGAGAAATTTCTTTTGTTTTTTTCGCTGATGATTTTTTTGATTTTGAAGCTGGTTTCTTTTCTTCGTGTTTTTCCGAATCTTTCGTCAAGCGATTGATTTCTGCTAATTCTTCTGCCGTTAAATCTCGATGTTGACCAATTCCTACATTCAACGTTAAATTCATAATCCGAACACGTTCTAATTTTTTTACACCATATCCAAAATATTCGCACATACGACGAATCTGTCTATTCAAACCTTGAATCAATGTAATTTTGAAAACATTTGTACTTATTTTTTCGATCTTACATTTCTTCGTAACCTGATTAAGAATCGGAACACCTTTCGACATTCGTTCGCAAAATTCATCCGTAATTGGTTTATCAACGGTTACAATGTATTCTTTTTCGTGATTATTTCCAGCACGTAAAATCTTATTCACAATATCACCATCGCTTGTCAATAAAATCAATCCTTGCGAATCTTTATCTAAACGACCAATCGGAAAAATTCGTTCTCCAAACGAAAGAAAATCGATAATATTATCTGGATCTGTAGGATCTGTTGTACACGTAACGCCCACAGGTTTATTCAGCATAATATAAACCGCATGCTCCTTTTCGCGCGGTTCTATTTCGACACCTTTTACAGTCACCACATCATTTGGTCCTACAAATTGCCCAATTTTAGCAACTCGTCCATTAATTTGTACCAAACGATTTTCGATGTATTGATCTGCTTCGCGACGCGAACAAAAACCACTATCGCTAATATATTTGTTTAAACGCAAAAAATTAGTTTCTTCCATACTTGCAAAGATAGTTTTTTATCGATTTGAAATATATTTTGACAAAATTCTTTATCATTCTGCAAAACGATGAAACTTATTTATCTTTACAAAACCAAAGATTTTGAGAAATGAAAAAAATATTTTTTTTGAAAACTTGCGATACGTGCAAACGTATTATGAAAGAGTTTGATTTTACAGGTTTTGATTTGCATGAAATAAAATCGACTGCGATAACAGCAGAAGAATTAGAAGAAATGAAGAATTTAGCTGGCAACTACGAAGCTCTATTTTCACGTCGTGCACAGAATTACAAAAAATTAGGATTGAAAGATCAACAGCTTTCTGAAGATGATATCAAAAATTATATTTTATCAGATTATACTTTCCTAAAACGTCCTGTCGTGGTAGATGGAGACAAAATTTTTATTGGGAATGAAAAGAAAAACTTAGAAGCACTTGGGCAATATTTGAAATAGAAATCACACATGAAAAAAACAATTTTATTGACTACACTTTTAATGAGCGCGAGTTTAATTGCTCAGAAAAAGAATGTCACAATGGAAGATGCTGTACTTGGATTATCGACGAATTTACGTATCGAAAATCTAAATCAAGTTCAATGGATTCCGAATCAAAATGCGTACACGCAAAATGTAAAAACATCATACGGAGAAGCTTTAATCAAGAAAGAAGTTCCATCTCTTAAAACTGATACAATTTTTAGAAGTTCTCAATTTGAGAATAAAAGAATTCCTTCTTTGAATTGGATCAATGATAAGCAAGCTTATTTTTCTACAAAAACAGGTTACAAAACAATTACAACTGCTGGTCAACAAAACGATTGGTTGAAATTACCTGACAATGCAGAAAATATAGAATTTGACGCGACGAATAATCAAGTTGGATATGTAATTGACAACAATTTATTTTTTGTTGATAAAGCTGGAAAAACACATCAAATTACCAAAGACGGAAAATATGAAATAGTGAATGGAAAATCGGTTCATCAAAATGAGTTCGGGATTCACAAAGGAATTTTCATCTCTCCAAAAGGGAATTTAGTTGCATTTTATAGAATGGATCAAACAGCGGTTACAGATTATCCAATTATCGATTGGTCGGTACAACCTGCAGTGAACAAAAATATCAAATATCCGTTTGCTGGAACAAAAAATCATACGGTTACGTTAGGTGTTTATAATCCAACCACTCAAAAAACGACTTTCTTAGAAACTCACCCAGAAGTAGATCATTATTTAACTTCGGTTACGTGGTCGCCAGACGAAAAACATATTTATATTGCTTTACTTTCTCGTAATCAAAAGCACATGGAATTGAATCAATATGATGCAGTTTCAGGGAAATTGATTAAAACATTATTCAAAGAAGATGATGCAAAATATGTAGAACCTCAAAACGAATTGCATTTTATTCCAGGAAAAACGAACGAGTTTGTTTGGTGGTCGCAACGCGATGGTTTTATGCATTTGTATCGTTTCAATACAGACGGAAAATTATTAAACCAAATCACAAAAGGAGATTGGATTGTAACAGATCTTGTTGGAGAAAATGCGAAGAAAAAAGAATTCTTAATCATGACAACAAAAGATTCTCCGAAAGATCGTCATTTATATGCGGTGAATTGGGAAAATGGAAAATTGCGTAAAATAACAACTGATGCAGGAACGCACAATGTTTCGGTTTCAACAAACGGAGAATATGCAATTGATAATTGGAGTAATGATAACACGCCTCGTAAAATTGATGTGTTGGATGCAAACGGAAAATTCAAACAAAATATCTTAAATGCTCAAAATCCTTTGGCAAATTACAATACAGCGAAAGTTGAAAATGTAACGTTAAAAGCAGATGATGGAACAGATTTGTATGGAAAATTAATCTATCCAACAAACTTTGATTCTTCGAAAAAATATCCCGTTATCGTTTATTTATACAATGGTCCTCACGCGCAATTAATCACAAATCGTTTTCCTGCAACAGGAAATCTTTGGTACGATCATTTAGCGGAAAAAGGTTATGTTGTATTTACAATGGACGGACGCGGATCGGCGAATAGAGGTCTTAAATTTGAACAAGCGATTCACGGAAATGTAGCAACTACAGAAATGAATGACCAAATGAAAGGTGTTGATTTCTTGAAAACTTTGCCTTTCGTAGATGCGGAACGCATGGGAATTCATGGTTGGTCTTATGGTGGATTTATGACTACTTCTTTTATGTTACGTAAGCCTGATGTTTTCAAAGTTGGTGTTGCTGGTGGACCAGTTTTAGATTGGACACAATACGAAATTATGTACACAGAACGTTACATGGAATCGCCACAAGATAATCCTGAAGGTTTCAAAAACACGAATTTAATTAACCGTGTAAAAGACTTAAAAGGTAAATTATTGATGATTCACGGAGCGCAAGATAATGTGGTTGTTTGGCAACATTCGATTGATTTTATTCGCGAAGCAGTGAAAAATGGTATGCAAATGGATTATTTTGTTTATCCTGGACATGAGCATAATGTTCGTGGAAAAGATCGCGTTCATTTGATGCAAAAAATTACAGATTACTTCGATTTATATCTTAAACCAGAAGGTACATCTCAAAAATAATAGTCAACAAAAAACCACTTCTTATGAAGTGGTTTTTTATATTTTATGATGTGATGCTAAAACGGGTTCAGTATGAAAATTTAGAACAAATTTACTTCTTTGTAAACTCAAACTTTTGTCCAGCTTCTTCTACAGAAAATGTCTTTTTATCTTTTGCAAAAGTCAACTCCAAACCGCCTTGTTCATTCACAAATTTACTATCACCTTGATAATCTAATGGAATAGTTTGTCCACCAAAAACTAATTTCAATTTATCGTTTTCAGCTTTCAACACAAATTCTGAATTAATTTGTT
Source organism: Empedobacter sp. UBA5036 (assembly GCF_002415215.1). Lineage (NCBI taxonomy): Bacteria > Pseudomonadati > Bacteroidota > Flavobacteriia > Flavobacteriales > Weeksellaceae > Empedobacter > Empedobacter sp. UBA5036. The sequence continues at coordinate 53,746 of NZ_DICC01000019.1, read as the reverse complement.
TATTCGTAAATGTACCTTCGTATTCTTTTGGATTAACCTTTTCAACAGGTTTTGCATCCGCCATATTGAATGTATTATTCTTCAAATCAATATCTGGTAAAGCTCCATTTGGATCCAATTTAATCATCGAAACTTCTTTTGTTGAAGGCACTTTGAATGTCCATTCTGTATTACGTTTCCAAACTTCAATCGGTAATTTAACTTCTTGAGAAGTCCCATCTTTAAAGTTCACTTGAACAGTAGTTGGCATTGGTAATTGTCCAAAATTTTCAACTTTCAAAATCAAGCCTTTTTTGTAATCTCCATCTACATATTTTGCACTGTTAATTCCTTGATCAATTGTCCATTTATTCAAAAACCAACCTCTCCAAAACCAAGATAATTCTTCTCCTGAAACATTTTCCATCGTGCGGAAAAAATCTTCTGGCGTTGGATGTTTATATGCCCAATATTTGATGTATTGGCGCAATGCTTTATCGAATTTTTCTTCACCCAAAATTGTTTCACGCAAAACTTTCATTCCTGCACCTGGCTTATAATACAACAATGCACCGATATTTCTTTCGCGCATATTATCTGGTTGAGTCGTTACAGGCTCAAGATTATCGCTGAATAAATAACCCGCCATTCGTTGTGCAGATTGCTTTTTGTAATATTCGCCATTGTTGAAATTCTTCGTCGAAATATCATTGATAAACGTATTAAAACCTTCGTCCATCCAACCATGAACACGCTCATTAGAACCAACAATCATCGGGAACCAAATATGTCCAAATTCGTGATCTGTAACACCCCAAAGTCCTTCACCTTTCGAAGTCATATGACAAAAAACAATCCCAGGATATTCCATTCCACCCTCATTTCCTGCCACATTTGTCGCCGCTGGATAAGGATACTCTAACCATTGTTTCGAGTAATGCTCAATAGAAGCTTTTGTATATTCTGTCGATCTTCCCCAAGCATCATTTCCGTCACTTTCTACTGGATAAGCCGAAATTGCCAACGATTTTTGACCACTTGGAAGATTAATTTTTGCTGCATCTAAGATGAACGAAGATGATGAAGCCCAAGCAAAATCACGTGTATTCTGAATTTTAAATTTCCACGTTTTTGTTCCTTTTGCAACTTTTGTCGCTTTGTTTACCTCATCAGCAGAACGAATAATAACGGTTTTATCACTCGCTTTTGCTTTGTTCCAACGATTCACTTCTTCTTTCGAGTAGACTTCGTTTTCATTCAATAATTCTCCTGAACCAACCACATAATGCGTAGACGGAACTGTAATATTTGCTGTTACATCTCCATATTCCAGATAAAATTCTCCTGGTCCTAAGTATGGTAATGTATTCCATCCCATGATGTCATCGTAAACCGCCATGCGAGGAAACCATTGCGCCATCGTAAAAATCTTTCCATTTTTAGTTGGTTCTACACCCATTCTATCGGCTCCATAATCTGGTGAAACAAATGAATATTCGATTTTTATTTTTGTTTTTCCTCCACGAGCTTTCAAATGATTAATCAAATCAATTTGCATGCGTGTATCCGAAACAGTGTATTTCGCTTCTTTTCCGTCTATTTGAACAGATTTAATTTTATAACCTCCTTCAAATTCAGAAGTTGAATCACCATAACGGCTTCCAGAAATCGGTAATAAAGCACTTCCTCGAGATTCTTTTTTGAATAAATTTTGATCCAATTGTAACCACAAAAAGTCTAAATCATCAAAACTATTGTTGGTATATGTAATTTCAGATGTTCCCGAAATTTCATTTTTTTCTTCATTCAAACTAACATTCAGATTATAATCTGCACGATTTTGCCAATAATTATGACCTGGTTTTCCACTCGCCGAACGAGTTTCTGTTGCATTATTCTGATAAAAAAATGGTTTGAAAGCTTCTTGATAATCGTATTTTGGTTTTTCTTGTTGACCAAAAACCGAAATCGAGAATAAACTTATTCCTAAAAGTAAGGGTTTGAAATAATTTTTCTTCATGTGTGAAATTTTACAGTAATTATAAAATTACCTCATATTTTTCAATACGAGGTAATTTCAACTTTATAATTATTCTAAAATTTTAGTTTGAAGCTTTTTAAATTCTTCTGGTGTTAATTTTTAGGTTGATTATAAGGTAAAGCAAGTAATAAATTTCAGTTTTTTCATTCTAATATTTTGATTAGATGAAATTAACATATTTGTACGCAATAAAAAAACTCATCCAAAAAAGATGAGTTTTCTATATTTTATTAATTTTTCTGAAAATTATTTCTTGTTTGCATAAAGAACTGGATTCAAATCCTCGTCATTATACATTTTCATTTGTTTATACACTTTCATGTATTTTTTACCTGCTTCAAAATCAGCCAACAATTCTTCAATCGCAGTTGATAAATCTTGATGTTGTTGATTCAAAACATCTAATTTCACTTGACAAGCAGCTTTATGTTCTGGAGTTGCATCTTCACGTTCTACCTCTTGTTTCATGTGATAAACCTTAAGCGATAAAATAGAAAAACGGTCTACAGCCCACGCAGGAGATTCTGTATTGTAAGTTGCATCTTCTTTTACGTCAACGTTCGCATATTGTTGTAAAAACCAGCTATCCACATATTCTACCATATCTGTACGTTCTTGGTTTGATTTATCAATCCAACGTTTTAAACTTAGCGCTTCAACAGGATCAATTTGTGGATCACGAATAATATCTTCTAAATGCCACTGAACTGTATCAATCCAATTTTTTTTATACAATAAATGAGCGATTAAATCTTCTTCGCTATATGGATTTTCGATTTGACGATTTACATCATCATATTTGTGATAATCATTGATACTTTGATTAAAAATAGACCAAGCTTTATCTGTGAATTTCATGTTTTGTTTTAGTTTATAAAATAAAAGCATTGTAATTGTATACGCAACTACAATGCTCTATTATCTAATTAAAAATATATTTTAATTTTCTTTTTTGTCAGAAGTACTTTCTGTAGCTTCTGATTTGTTATCATCTTTTGTTGCTTTCTTGAATTCGTTTAATCCAGAACCTAATCCTTTCATTAATTCAGGAATTTTCTTTCCTCCGAATAATAATAACACAACAAGTACGATTACGATCCATTCTTTACCTCCTAATCCCATACTGAATTGATTTTAATGCAAATATATAATTAATTTATTACATTCCCGCTACCCAAGAAGCAGGATTTTGTTTTGTTGTTCCGCTCCAAACTTGGAAATTCATGATTGTTTCTCCATCTCCACTTGTATAGATAATTCCTAAAGACTGACCACGTTTTACATCATCACCTTTCGAAACACTTACACTTGATAAGTTTGTATAAACTGAATAATACGAACCATGTCTTACCAATACAGATTTACCATTTCCAGATACACTCATTACAGCTTGAACAGTTCCTTCGTAAACAGCGCGTGCATGTGCACCACGATAAGTTGAAATATCAACACCACTATTTTGCGTTGTAATATTAGATAAAACTGGATGAGAATTAGAACCAAATCTACTTACAACCGTTCCTTTATCAACAGGCCAAGGTAGACGACCTTTGTTTGATGAGAATTCTCCCGAAATACCTTCAGAATCTGGACGTTCTGCAAAAGTCTCAGCTGGTTTTACTGCATCTACTTTTACAACACGTTCTTTTTCTGGCACTTTTACAACAACTTTCTGCTCAGCTTCTATCTTCGCTTTACGCTCAGCTTCTGCTTTTGCAGCCGCAATTTTACGAGCATCCTCTTCTTTTTGAGCTTTTAGACGAGCATCTTCTTCTGCTTTACGTTGAGCAATGATGCGTTGACGTTCAGCTTCTGCTTCGCGTTCTAATTGTTCAAATTTAGCAACTTCTGTTTTTGCTGTAGATACGAAACTTCCTGTTGGATGATGATTCAAATAAGATTGATACGCTTGTTTTGTATGCGCTGAACGTGCAATATTCCATGCTTTGGCATCATTCTCAATTCTTAAAATAGCTGTACGAGCTGATTTCGCATAATCTCCTTTTGGGTTATCTCTTAAATACTCATTATAAGATGCAATTGTATTTCCTCGTTTAGCTTCGTTCCAATCTTTTAAATCTTTTTCTGCACGAATCTTTGCTTGTCGAATCTCTTCTTCAATAATTGCTTTAATCTGTGCATCAATTTGGCGTTGTTGTGCTTCTTTTGCATTAATTTCAGCAGCAATAACACCTTCGTTTTTACGGAATTCTTCGACCGCTTTCTCTTTTGTTAATCGTTCTTTTTCAAGATTTTGACTAAACAAAGTTTGCTGAGAAAGTACTTTTTCTTTTTCGTCTTTCGCTTTTTCTTTTTTTGCTTTTTTCGTCTGAATATCAGTTTGTTTACCGATAATTTCATTTGCTTGTCCTAATTGAAAAGCCGAATATTTTTCTAAATATTTGATACGACGATATGCTTCTCCCAAACTTTTAGAAGAAAGCACAAAAAGTAATTTATTTTCAACAGATTTGTTCTTATATGCTCGAACCAAAACCTGTTTGTAGTCTTTTTTTAGCTCAACCAACTCGCGCGAAAGTTTATTAATCTCTAATTGAGTTAAATAAATTTCGTCCTCGATAAAGCGTTTTTCTTTCGATAAGTTGTTAACTAATTTTGTTTGTACCTGAATTTTTTTCGTCAAATTCTGCACAAAATCAACATTTAACTTCGAATTTTGCTTATTAACCTCGAGTTGTTTGTTTAAGTTTATAATCTCTTTTTTAAGCTGAGCATTCTGTTTTTGTAAGTTCGCTTTATTGTACGGAACCTGCGCAAACACTGATAATGACAACGTTAAAAGTACAGTTGATAAAACAAACTTCATTATTTTATTTCTTTTTTCTTATACCCATCTGGAATTGAGAACGGTGTGTTCGTTTCCTGAAACGTAAAACTATTATATTCCAAGTCTATTTGACGCGTTTTTTTCTCTTTTATAATAATTTTAACATTTTTCGGAAATTCCTCTGCTCCAGCTTTTACCCAATTGTCGTAAGCCAAATCAACTTCCATTTTTCGTTTTGGATCTTTCAGATGTGCTTCTTTCAATCGGAAACCATTATCAAAAACATATGTTTGTATATATTCGCCTTCTTTTGGAGAAGTCGCAATCGCTTGATTTTTATTATATGTAATCGTATATTGATTATTCGCAAAAGTCGCTGTATAATCTGTAGGATTAAGATCAACGAAAACTTTTCCTAACATCAAATTTTGTAATTTTTGATAATCGATAAAATCAACTTTCAATAATTTATTTGCAATAGAAAAATCTCCTTCATAATATGTTCCACCTAACTTTTCAAAAGCCGAAAAACCATCAGGCGTAATCAATGCGCGTGCACCTGTAAATCCAAATTTTGTAGCATTAACCCATATCTTTTGTCCATTTTTCACAGCAATTGTAGCATTTACATCTCCAGAAATTTCTTCTAAATCTGCCGTTACTTTTGCCTTAATCGTTAAATCTTTGAATGATGTTTTTTTTGACAAGGTTTGCTGAATAATTTTCGAAGAAGCTGAAACAACTTCTGTATTATCTTTATCTACTTTTGCTACTTTCTGAGTGTTACAAGCTGTTGCAAGAACTCCTAAACAAAAGATATACGTTAATTTTTTGATCATAATTTATTAAGCTTCGTGAGATTTAAAATCCAATTCTGAGTAATCTCCTAAACTGATACTGCGCGAAACACCGTAATATTTGGCATTGTTTCCGATCATTGTATCTGTAAGATTTGCATTACTGATGATTGAATTTTCTTGAATCAAACTGTTATCAATATTCGAGTTTTCAACAACTGTTCCATTTCCTAATGAAACAAAAGGTCCAATTTTCGAATTTTTAATCACAACATTTTCTCCAATAAAACATGGCTCGATGATTAATGAATTGTCAACCGTTGCTGATGCAGCAATTCCTTTAAATTCTTCTTTATCTAAGTTAAGAACACGAGTGTTTGTATCTACAGTAACGGCTTTGTTACCACAATCCATCCATTCGTCTACTTTTCCAAGCGTAAATTTATCACCCGCAGCACGCATATTTTCTAATGCATCCGTCAATTGATATTCACCTCCTTTTTGAATATCATTTTCTAATAAATATTCGATTTCTTTATATAGCTTTTGTCCATCACGGAAAAAGTAAATTCCGATAATTGCTAAATCCGAAACAAATTCTTTTGGTTTTTCTACGAAATCAGTGATAACACTGTTATCGTCTAATTTCACAACGCCAAAAGCTGATGGATTTTCAACTTGTTTTACCCAAACAACCCCATCCGACTCCATATCTAATTTGAAATCTGCACGAAATAATGTGTCTGCATACGCCACAACCGTTGGTCCATCCAAAGCTTCTTTTGCCATCCAAATAGAATGTGCTGTTCCAAGCGGCTCCAATTGATGACAAATTGTTCCTTTTGCTCCTAATTTTTCTGCAATTGCAATTAAATCAGCTTCAACCTCAGCTCCAAAATCACCAATTACAAAAGCAATTTCGTCAATTTTTTCTGAACAAACTTTTGCAATATCTTCTACCAAACGATGTACGATTGGTTTTCCAGCAATTGGAATTAATGGTTTTGGTGTTGTTAATGTATGAGGGCGTAAACGTGAACCACGTCCTGCCATTGGGATAATAATTTTCATTTTATTTCTAAAAATATTTTTTGTTAGATTGATATTTTATGATTGGATTAATTCTTTTTTACATTCTTCGACAAGCTCAGAATGATAAAAAAATATTTATTGTTTTCCTGTACTTCCGAAACCTCCAGCTCCTCGTTCAGTTTCATTTAATGCATTAGATTCTTCCCATTCAACCGTTTCGTGTTTTGCGATTACTAATTGTGCAATACGTTCACCATCGTTGATTGTGACTGCTTCGTTAGAAACATTCGCTAAAATAACACCGATTTCTCCACGATAATCTGCGTCGATTGTTCCAGGAGAATTCAAACAAGTTAAACCATATTTTAACGCCATTCCACTACGAGGACGAACTTGTGCTTCGTAACCTGCTGGTAGCTCAATGCTCAATCCTGTTGGAATTAATCTTCTTTCCAAAGGTTTTAATTCGATTGGTGCATCAATGTTAGCAGTTAAATCCATTCCAGCCGATAAAGCTGTTTTATATTCTGGTAAAGCGTGTTTCGAGATGTTGATAACTTTTACTTTCATCTTTATTTTCTTAGTTTTTTAAGTGTGTTTTTTTCCGCAAACGCAATAAGCGCAATGTACACGATTAGAATCAGATTACCAATAATCAAATTAGAATCGAGAATGTAATAATTTGTACATGCTAAAGCAATTGCAATTCCCATGTAAAGTACAATTTTATTGACTTTATACGGAATCGGATAAACTTTCTGACCCCAAATGTACGAAATCACCATCATTACACCATACGCCAATAAAGTTGTCCAGGCAGAAACCATAAAACCATATTTTGGCAATAAAAAAACATTCAAAATAATAGTAATCGCACCACCAACCAATGAAATTATAGTTCCGATACTTGTTCTATCCGTTACTTTGTACCATGTTGAAAGGTTATAATAAATTCCGAAAAATAAATTCGCAATTAAAATAATTGGGACAATATCTAAAGCATTCCAATACGTTGAATTTGGAACAAATATTTTCTTAATCCAGTCAATATTTGCTAAAATTCCAAGAATTACAATATTACAAATGATACTGAAAAAGAACAAAATATTCGCGTATGTCTGTTTTGCATCTCCTTTTTTGGCAACTTTAAAGAAAAATGGTTCTATTCCCATTCGATAAGCTGTTACGAAAAGCGTCATTAATGTTGCTAATTTGTAACAAGCGCCATAAGAACCCGCTGCTGCTGGATCTATTAATTGTCGTTGAACTAATTTATCGAAATTTTCATTTAAAATATACCCCAAACCAGCAATCATAATCGGATAACCGTACAAAAACATTTGTTTGAAAAGTGATTGATCAAATTTGAATTGAACATGACGTACAACGCCTATTAATAATACAAATCCTAAAATACTCGCTAATAAATTCGCTATAAAAGGATAGGAAATCGCATTATCAAAACCTAAACCTAGCATAAAATCTTTCGAAACATAATACAACAAACCAATTGTCAAAACTGCTTGAAAAACATTCTGAATTACGCGAATTGTTGTATATAATATTGGTCGATTTTTAAAACGTAGAACTGCAAAAGGGATCACACAAATTGCATCAAAAAAAGCAATCCACGCAAACCACAAAATATATTCTGGGTGATCGCTATAATTTGCAGAATCTGCCAGAGGTTGTAAAAAAAGAAAAACTAAAACGAGCATTGCAGTAGAACTCATCACCATAAACCAAAAAGCTGTATTCAACACTTTTTGATACATTCCTTCTTCGGTTGCATAACGGAAAAATGCAGTCTCGAAACCAAATGTTAAAATGACATTCAGGAAAGAAACCGCAGAATATAATTGAGAAAACATTGCAAAATCTGAATTATCAACTTGCTTGATAATAAAAAAATTCAATGCTAAAATAATTACCCTCGGCAATATAGAGCCAATACCGTAGATAATGGTCTCACTAAAAAGCTTTTTATACAAAGTCGTTAAAATTTTTACAAAATTGAGTTTCTTTTCGTAAAATTCAAAATACCTAAGCTACAAATTAATTAACTTTGTCTATTCAATACATATATTATGATAGAGTTATCTAATCGTAAAGTTGGATTAATAGGGAATGGAAGCTGGGCAACTGCGATTGCAAAAATGCTGAATAAAAACCTTGAAACTTTCAACTGGTGGGTAAAAGATGAATACGTAAAAGGATATTTAGAGCGAAATAGACATAATCCAAATTATTTAACTGATGTCGAATTTAAGTCAGAAAAGCTTAAAATTTCAACGGATATCAACGAAGTTGTCATGAATTCGGATATAATCTTTTTGGTTGTGCCATCTATTTACGTTGCCGATTGTTTGAGTAAATTAACTGTTCCGTTGACAGATAAATTTGTAGTAACATCAATCAAAGGAATTATTCCAGATCATTATCAATTGGTTGGACAATATTTGTTTGATAAATTCGATGTAAAAGAAGAACAATTAGGAATTGTAAGTGGTCCTTGTCACGCTGAGGAAGTTGCTTTGGAGCGTCTTTCTTATTTAACAATTGCGGCGCAAGACGAAAACAAAGCACAAGTTGTTGCGGATTGTTTAGCATGTGATTTTATCAAAACGAAACTTTCAAACGATATTTACGGAACTGAATTTGGCGCGGTATTGAAAAATATTTACGCGATTGCAGCAGGTATAGCGCATGGTTTGGGTTATGGAGATAATTTCCAAGCAGTTTTGATGAGTAATGCGATTCGAGAAATGAATCATATTTTAAAAACTGCAAGTCCAATGAAGCGTAAAATTAACGATTCGGCTTATTTAGGCGATTTGTTAGTAACAGGATATTCGTTCTTTTCACGAAATCGAATGTTCGGAAATATGATTGGAAAAGGTTACACCGTAAAATCTGCTATTTTGGAGATGAATATGGTTGCCGAAGGTTACTATGCGACAAAAGGTGTGGCAATTATGAATGAGCAATACCAAATAAAAGCGCCAATTATCAACGCTGTTCATAAGATTTTATACGAAGATAAAAACGCAAAAAAAACTTTCGAAAAGTTGTCTAAAAAATTAGATTAAGATGATTAAACAAGATTTTATTTCAAAATATATTCAAGAATTAAACAAAAAATTGGCTCGAATCATTTCGTTAGAAGTTGGAAATGCTGATGAAGGTTTTTTGATTATTTTCAATCAAATGTTACAATCGTATTACAAGATTGATGATAATAGTTTATCAACATTATTGGAAACAAACGAAGAACGCGATCAATTTTTATTAGCTGATGAATTGAAAAAGAAAAATATTTTGACGTTTATGAAAGCTATTCGTATTTATCTAAATCGAGAAGATATCACAAAAGCAAAAGCTTCTTTCGAAGTCTTGACACGCATTGAAAGTATCAATTCTGGAATTTTTCAATTTCCGACAGAAGAAGATAATTTGATTGCACAAGAACGAAAAGTAGTGGAAGAAAAAATGAGTAATTTGTAATAAAATCAAACTTTATAAAATTTCAAAAAAGCTGTTAGAAAACTAACAGCTTTTTTTGTATATTAACACAACCTAAATCAATCTACTATGGATAATATTATCTCATTACTTTGTTGTATTTTGCCTTTTTTGTTAATTTTTGGAATTGCTTTTTGGGCAAGTAAATCACGCGAAAAGAAACAAAATGCTTTGTTAGCACAAGTTCCTACAAATGCTGATTTCAAAGCAGTTTTGCGTTATAACTTTGGAAATCAACAATCAAAATTCTTTAAAATGAAAGCGTTTCAAGGAAGTGGTATTTTATATGTTTTGGACGACAAAATACATTATATCACCACAAATAATCCGAATGATAATTTTATTTTTGACTTGAAAACTTCACAAATCAATTGGATTGGTGTTAATCTTACAAATGGTTTCTTGGAATGGTTTCAATTGAAAAATGGAGAAAAAGATTATTATTTCAATGTCGAAACGGGCATGTTTATTTTTAACACGAATTCCAAAAAAATGAACACAACACAAGTTTTTAATTACTTAAAAGAAGCGCAGAAAAAATATCAATAATGCTAAAAACACTTCACAACGAAGTGGTTTTTCTATTTAATCAGAAAATCATCAACTCAAAACTTAATGATTTATTTTCCAATTTGTCCGTATCTTTGCGCAAACACAACAAAACAATGCAAATTTTAGACGGTATTAAACTGGCAAAAGAGATCAAACAAGAGATCAAGGAGCTGGTGCAGAATTACAAGGACCAAGGAGTTCGTGTACCACATTTGGGTGCAATTTTAGTAGGAAGTAATGGTGCTTCTCAGACCTATGTTGACAATAAAATCAAGGATTGTCATTTTGTAGGTTTCGAGTCATCAGAATTACGTTTGCCTGATACAATTTCTCAAGAAGATTTGATTGCAGAAATTGAAAAATGGAACAATGATGATACATTGGACGGGTTTATCGTGCAATTGCCATTACCAAAACACATCGATCAAGAAGCGGTTATCAATGCAATTGATCCTAAGAAAGATGTAGATGGTTTTCATCCGATGAATTTTGGTAAAATGGCGTTAGAAATGGAAACATTTTTACCTGCTACACCTTACGGAATTATGGAAATGTTAGAGCGTTACAACATTGATACAGCTGGTAAACATACAGTTGTGATTGGTCGTTCTCGCATCGTTGGTCGCCCAATGAGTATTTTGATGAGTAAAAACGGAAATCCTGGAAACAGTACAGTAACATTAACTCATTCGAAAACTCAAAATTTAGAACAATTTACAAAAGAAGCTGATATTGTGATCACTGCATTAGGTGTTCCTGGTTTCTTAAAAGCTGATATGGTAAAAGTTGGAGCGGTTATCGTTGACGTAGGAATTACACGCGTTGATGACGAAACTAATCCACGAGGATTTAGATTAGCTGGTGATGTAGATTTTGATAATGTAAAAGAAAAAGCATCGTGGATAACGCCAGTTCCAGGAGGAGTTGGACCAATGACACGCGCTATGTTATTAAAAAACACATTGTTGGCATACAACAACAAAAAATAAAATTATGATACACATTGCATCAACAACTGCAGAAGAACAACAATTGATACAAGAAGGGAAATTATTGCCTGTTATGGAGCATTTTTACACAATTCAAGGTGAAGGAATGTACACAGGTGTGGCTTCTTATTTTATTCGATTAGGAGGTTGTGATGTTGGTTGCCATTGGTGCGATGTAAAAGATAGTTGGGATGCTGAAAAGCATCCCTTAACTAATGTGGATGAATTGGTGGATTTGGCAACTTCTCAAGCCAAAACAATCATCATTACAGGAGGAGAACCTTTAATGTGGGATTTGACTTATTTGACAAAAAAACTACACGAAAAAGGTGCAAGAATCCATATTGAAACTTCGGGTGCCTATCCGTTGAGCGGAGAAATTGATTGGGTTTGTCTTTCTCCTAAGAAATTAATGTTGCCGTTAGACGAAGTTTGCGAAGCTGCAAATGAATTGAAATGTATTGTGTTCAATAATCACGATTTTCAATTTGCTGAAGAACAAGCTGCTCGAGTTGGAAAAGATTGTACGCTTTTCTTACAAACAGAGTGGAGCAAACGCGACAAAAACCTTCCATTGATTGTGGAATATGTAAAAGAAAATCCAAAATGGCGTTATTCTTTACAAACACACAAATATTTGGATATTCCTTAGAAATTTATCTGTTTAAAATCAGTTCTATTTAGACTGAGTAAATTTTTTTAAGTTACTGAATTTCATTATTTTTACATCAAACAAAAAATTGAAATAATGAAAAAAATAGCTTTGATGAGTTTCGCGGCAATTTTGATGATGAGCTGCGGAGATTCTAAGAAAGATGAATCAACTCAACCAGAAATAGATTATAGTACAGCTCCATCAGAAGATGCTGAAACTTCTACAGCTACGCCTGCTACAAACAATCATATTGTTTTGAAAGCGAGTGATGATATGCGCTACGATAAAACTGAATTTACAGTAAAAGCTGGTGAAGAAGTAACTTTAATCTTAATGAATGCTGGTGAAATGTCAAAAGAAGCAATGGGACATAATTTTATTTTGTTAAAACCAGGTTCTGATGTTTCTGCTTTTGCAAATACAGCGGCTTCTGCTAAGGCGACAGATTATATTCCGACCGAATTACAATCAGAAATTATTGCGCACACAAAATTGTTAGGTGGTAAAGAAAATGATCAAATCAAATTTACTTTAGAAGAAGGTACATACGATTTCTTATGTTCTTTCCCTGGTCATTTTGCCACAATGAATGGAAAAATAAAAGCGGTTAAATAAATTAAATATTTAATATGTCAAATATAATATTGGCACAAATATTGAATTATATTAATCGTATAAGATTTAGTAGAGTAAATTTTGTCCTCATGTGTTAATTTTAAGCCTGTTTCTTAACAGGCTTTTTTATTTTACAAAAATTTATTGTTCAAATATTTAACACTTATTCCAAATATTTTCATTCTATAATTTCATAACTTGTTAGTCACAATCAAAAAAATACTTTATTATGGGAAAGAATGTAGCACATCAAATTGTAGAATTACTAGAAAAAGCGAATATAAAACGTGTTTATGCAGTAACTGGTGATAGTCTCAATTTTTTTAATATTGCAGTTAAACAAAGTGACAAAATTGATTGGGTTCATGTAAGACATGAAGAAGCTGGAGCAATAGCTGCTACTGCCGAATCAGAATTGAATGGGATTGGATGTTGCGCTGGAAGTTCTGGTCCTGGTCATGTACATTTGATTAACGGAGTTTATGAAGCGCATAAATCAAGAACTCCTTTAGTTGTAATTGCCTCTACTCTGCCTACAATAGAATTTGGTACAGATTATTTTCAGGAAACGAATACTATTAAACTTTTTGATGATTGTAGTTGTTATAATCAAATTATTACTCGAGCAGAACAAGTTCCTAGAATGGTACAAACAGCAATACAACATGCTATTTCAAAAAAAGATGTTGCAATTATTGGACTTCCAGGAGATATTGCAGAAATGGAAGCCGTTGAAAGTAATTATACCTCGAATTTCTATTTCAATCAACCTATTATTACTCCAAATAAAACTGAATTAAGAGAAGCTGCTTCTATTATAAATGATGCTAATAATATTACCTTATTCTGTGGAATTGGCGCATCTCAAGCAAATGAAGAAGTTATAAAACTTTCTCGTCATTTGCATGCTCCAGTTGGATATTCGTTCAAAGGAAAAATGAGTATTCAACCCAATAATCCAAATGAAATAGGAATGACAGGATTACTTGGTCAACCATCTGCTTATCATGCTATGCACAAAGCTGATTTAATTATTTTGATTGGTACCGATTTTCCTTATAAAGATTTTATTCCAACAGATAAAAAAATCATTCAAATTGATTCAGATGGCTCTAAACTTGGACGAAGAGCTAAAATTGATTTAGGATTAGTCGGAAATGCAAAAGAAACAATTAACGAATTAATTGAGTTATTAGAACCTAAGCAAGACAAAGATTTTTTGGATAGTCAATTAGAAATGTACAAGAAAGTTCTTGAAAGCAAAATGACATTTGTTCATGAAAAAGGAAAAGAAAATGCCATTCAACCCGAATATGCAGCTTATTTATTAGATGAGTTAGCTACAAAAGATGCTATTTTTACAGTTGATACAGGAATGTGTTGTGTTTGGGGAGCACGTTATATAACGGGTACGGGGGAAAGGAAAATGTTAGGATCTTTTAATCATGGTTCTATGGCAAATGCAATGCCTCAAGCGATTGGTGCACAAATGGCATATCCTGACAGACAAATTATTGCGATGTGTGGTGATGGTGGAATTTCAATGTTATTAGGAGATTTAGCAACCATCAAACAATATAATCTACCTGTTAAACTTATTATTTTTAATAATAGAACATTAGGAATGGTTAAATTGGAAATGGAAGTTGCTGGTTTACCTGACAATGAAACAGATATGGAAAATCCTGACTTTACTTTGATTGGAAAAGCAATGGGAATAGAAAGCGAATCGGTTAAAAATCCTGATGATTTACCTGATGCAATCGGAAGAGCTTTTGCTCATAATGGACCGTATTTATTAAATGTATTTACAAATCCAAACGCTTTAGCAATGCCTCCAAAAGTAGATCTTGATCAAATGATTGGAATGACAAAATCTATGGCGAAACTAATGTTAGGTGGAAAAATGAATGAGGTAATGGAAACGATTAAATCCAATTATAAACATTTAAAAGATTTATAATGAATCAATCATCATCTATCACACAATCAAGTAAAAAACTTTTCATCATTGCATGGGTTTTAGGCTTAATCTTTTATTTCATTGATTACGCAACTCGTTCTGCGCCTTCATTAATGATCACAGATTTGGCTCAGAATTACAACATTTCTAAAGAAAATTTAGTTTCTCTCATTGGAACATATTATTACACCTATTCGATATTCGCTTTAATTGCTGGAATATTTTTAGACAAATTTGGTGCAAGATATTCGATGTTTGCAGGATGTTTTATACTCGGAATAGGATGTATTTTATTTATCGCTTCCTCCCAATTCGCTGGAACAACAGGCAGATTATTACAAGGAGCAGGTAGCGCATTTGCTTTTCCTGGTTGTGTCTATTTAGCAACCAAAGGATTCTCATCAAAATCTTTAGCAACAGCAATAGGCTTCTCTCAATGTATAGGAATGCTTGGTGGAGCGGCAGGACAATTTGTGGTTGCGCCATTATTAGAAAATGGTTTTGGATATAAAACATTTTGGATAATTGCTGGAGTTTTATGTATAATTCCAGCTGTAGCAATGCTGTTCATAACTCCAAAATCGTCTGAAGAAGAGATCGAAAAAAGTAAACAAACCTCTTTTATTGAACCTTTCAAAATTATTTTCAGCAATCCAAATTCTTGGTTAACTGGTATTATTTCTGGATTATTATTTATACCGACAACAATTTTTGCCATGACTTGGGCTGTTCCTTTTTTCAAATTAGACTTAGGTTTTGATGCTCACAATGCTGCTATGACTGCTGCTATGGCGTCACTAGGCTGGGTAGTTGGATGTCCATTAATGGGTTATATAACGGATAAAATAGGAAAAAGAAAACCTGTTATTCTTTTTGGTTGTATCGGAATGATCCTGATGTTTTTACAACTCATTTATCTTTCAGATTTAATTCCAATAAAAGTTACATTTTTCATTTTTGGGCTTTTCTCTGGAGTCGCAATGATCCCATATTCGGTTATCAAAGAAGCTAATCCAGATTATGTAAAAGGCTCTGCAACTGGAGTTCAAAACTTTTTGACATTTGGTGTAACTTCTCTAGTTAATCCTGTTTTTGCTAAATTATATGGAAACGAAATTGTAAATGTTACAGATAAAACTGTACATTATCATCAAGCAATTTGGTTTTGGATCATTGGAATATTTATTGCCATTATTCTAACCTTATTTTTAAAAGAAACTGGTCACAAAAATTCATAAAAAAATCCGCTCATTGAGCGGATTTTTTAGTAATTATATTGATAAATTATTTTCTCCAATATTTATAAGCATTGATTAATCCATTTGTAGAAGCATCATGAGAAGTAACTTGTTCATCATTTTCTAACTCTGGTAAAATCACATTTGCTAATTGTTTTCCTAACTCTACTCCCCATTGATCAAAAGAGAAAATATTCCAAATAACACCTTGCACAAAAATTTTGTGTTCGTACATCGCAATTAAATTTCCTAAAACTTTTGGAGTCAATACTTGATATAAAATTGAGTTTGTAGGACGATTTCCTTCAAAAATTTTGAAAGCAGTTAAGAAATCAATTTCTTCTTTCGATTTCCCTGCTTTTTCTAATTCAGCAACAACCGTTTCTTCATCTTTTCCAAAAGCTAAAGCTTCTGTTTGAGCAAAAAAGTTTGATAATAATTTTGCATGATGGTCGCCTAAAACATTCAACGAATTAGCTCCTGCAATAAAATCGGCTGGAATTAATTTTGTTCCTTGATGGATTAATTGATAAAAAGCATGTTGTCCATTTGTTCCTGGTTCTCCCCAAATAATTGGTCCCGTTTCATAATCTACTTTTTTTCCATCACGACCAACATATTTACCATTACTTTCCATATCTCCTTGCTGAAAATATGCTGCAAAGCGCGATAAATACTGCTCATAAGGCAACAAAGCAACCGAATCTGCACCAAAGAAATTGTTGTACCAAATTCCTAAAAGCGCTAAAACAACTGGTATATTTTGATCTAAAGTTTCTGTTTTGAAATGCACGTCCATTTCATGCGCTCCCTCTAACAATTCTTCGAAATTATCGAAACCAACTGCCAAAGCAATGCTCAAACCAATCGCACTCCACAATGAATAACGACCGCCAACCCAATCCCAAAACTGAAACATATTTGCCGTATCAATTCCGAAATTTGCAACGCCTTCTGCATTGGTTGATAACGCTACAAAATGTTTCGCTACATCAGCTTCTTGCGCATCAGAATTCAAAAACCATTCTTTTGCAGAAAAAGCATTTGTCATTGTTTCTTGCGTCGTAAAAGTTTTTGAAGCAACAATAAATAATGTAGTTTCAGGATTTATTTCTTTAAAAGTTTCTGCTAAATGCGTTCCATCAATATTCGAAACAAAATGAATATTTAAACGAGTTTTATAATGTTTCAACGCTTCCGTCACCATCACAGGTCCAAGATCTGAACCACCAATTCCGATGTTAACAACATCTGTAATTTCTTTACCAGAAAAACCTTTCCATTCACCCGAAATTACTTTTTCCGAAAAAGATTTCATCTGATCTAAGACCTCATTAATTTGAGGCATCACATCTTTTCCTTCAACCAAAACCTCTTCATCAGAACGATTGCGCAAAGCTGTATGCAAAACTGCACGTTTTTCTGTTACGTTGATGACATCTCCTTCAAACATTTGCTGAATTGCCGTATCAACATCCATTTCTTTCGCTAAATCAACCAAAAGTTGAATCGTTTCTGCATTAATTCTATTTTTCGAATAATCGACTAATAACGAAGGATATTGAATCGAAAATTCTTCAAAACGATTTGCATTTTGAGCAAATAATTCTTTGATTGACGTATGTTGAATCGTTTGAAAATGTTTCTCTAACGCATTCCAAGCATTCGTAGTTGTTGGATTGATTGTATTTAAAGCCATAATATTTTTAGTATTCTTTCCTTAACAAATTTAATCATTTCATGCTCATCTCAAAACCAATATTATTACGATAACGTTTTAGATGAAAATTTTATGAAATAATTAATAAACGATTAATGTAACCTTTTTAAAAACAATGCGTCATATAGCAAACAACAAAGTCATGAGCAACTATTTTTTTGGATTAATTTTAAGTATTTGTACAATCGTTCAAGCCCAAATTCAAGTGAAAGGAACTGTAAAAGACAGTAATAATTTGCCAATTTCATACTGTTCTATTGGAATAGAAAATTCAGAAGTTGGAGCAATTACAGATGAAAATGGTCAATTTTCTATCGAAATTCCCGAAAATTTAACTAAAACTCATTTAGTTTTTGATGCGTCAGGTTATAATTTAACTTCAAAATCGGTTCATGATATTCAACAAAGTTCTGTTGTTATATTAACTGAAAAATCAATTTCATTGTCAGAGGTGACACTGAAAACAGAAAAAATGAAAGAAAAAATAATTGGTCAAAAAACTCGTCCAATGCTTACTTTTTCTAAAATGTTTGATGAAAATGTACCAACAATTGAACAAGGAAATATTTTTGAAATTTACCCAAATACAAAACTAAACGCATTTAATTTTCATATTATTCCAAGTTCTAAATACGAAGAAATCACTTTGAAAGTTAATATTTACGCATTTAAAAATGGTTTACCAACAGAATCGCTTTTAGATGAGAATATTATTTATAAAACTTCTACAACTGCATGGCAAAAAATTGATTTAACTCCTTATAAATTTCGATTCAAAAATGTAGAGCAAATTGCTGTAACATTACAATTAGTTCGTTATAAAAAACTTGATCAAGAAGATTTTGTTTTTGGTATTTCTGCTAAAAAATCTTTAGCAAAGGATTTATTGTTTAGGTATCAAAGTCAAGGAAATTGGGAAGCTTCTGCAGGCGTTTTTATCGCTAACTTAGAAGTTTTATACTCAAAAGATAGATTAACTATAAATGAGGAAAAGTCTGAAGAAATTGATACAAAAACACAAGAATTGATTTCATACTATCAGCATAAAGAGAAAGCTAAAAGGTCGATTTACGGAAAAAATAAGTCAGGAAAATATGTTGATATAAACGATGCGAAGATTTATTATGAAGAATATGGAGAAGGTGAGCCTTTGATATTTCTGCATGGAAATAATGGAAGTATTGAGGATTTTTATCAACAAATTCCATTTTTTGCGAAGCATTATCGAGTAATTGTTCTTGATACGCGCGGACAAGGTAGAAGTACCGATTTGACAAATACACCTTACACTTATGAAGAGTTTGCAAATGATTTATTTCAAGTAATTCAGCAACTTAATTTAAATAAAGTCAATCTTATTGGTTGGAGTGATGGTGGAAATACAGCTTTAATTTTTAATTCTAAATATCCTGAATTAGTTAATAAAATTGTAACAATTGGAGCAGTTCTTAATCCAAATGGAGTAAGCGAAGAACTGATTGGGAGTTTGAAAAGTTTAGCAAATAAGCCTTCCGAAAACACCAATTTACGTTTAATCAACTTAATGTTAAATGAACCAAATATCACAAAAAATGAATTAAATAAAATTCAAAATCCTGTATTGGTTATTGCTGGTGAAAAAGATGAAGTAAAAGAGAGTCATACAAAAGAAATTCAACAAAATATTTCAAAAGCAGAATTATTCATCATTCCAAATTCAACGCATTATGTTCCTTTTGAACAGCCAAAAGTATTGAATGAAGCTATTTTGAGGTTTTTGAAAAAATAGGAACATAGGTTTAGTTTTCATTTTCTCCATATCTTTACTCCAATAAACCAACTCAATGAAATACATCACAGGTTTTTTCGTCCTTATCTGGCGCATTTGGATGATTTTATTAGCCGCAATTTATGTCCTAACAATTGGTGTTTTTATCGTGCTACCTTTGGCAAGTTTCGAAAAAACATTCCCATATATTTATCCGTTAATTAGATATTGGGGCAAATTTGTGTTGTATGGAACAGGATTCAGAATAGATTACAAAAAACTTGTTCCACTCGATCCGAAAGAAAATTATGTTTTTATAGCTAATCATACTTCTGTGATGGATATTATGTTGATGTTGACGATTCTAAAACATCATCCAATCGTATTTGTTGGCAAGGCAGAATTGCTTAAAATCCCTATCTTTGGAAGAATATTCGAACGAATTTGTATTCCTGTCGACCGAAAAAGTGTACGTAGTAAAGCACTAGTTTATCCAGAAGCAAAGAAAAAATTAGACAAAAATCTGAGTATTTTTATTTTTCCAGAAGGTGGTGTAACAAACAACAAAGAATTCAAGATTTATTTGGATCCTTTCAAAGATGGAGCGTTTAACATTGCTATTGAAACACAAACGCCTTTGGCTGTTTTGGCGATTCATGGATTGAATAAAATGTTCCCATTCAATTGGTTTAGAGGATATCCAGGAAAAATAAAAGTTCGATTATTAGCTACTTTCGAAACCAAAGATTTAGACGTTAAAAAAGATAAAGTGGCGCTGAAAGAAGCTGCTTACAACACAATATTAAAAGACTTAGAACAATGAAAAATTTAGTTTATATCGCATTAGGAACGGCTTTAACGGCGGTTAGTTGCAATAAACAAATCTCTTCTAGCACAGAAACTGAAGTAAAGGATAATCAAACTTTTGCTGATTTAGATAAAGCTCGCATCAAACATTTGAGTTTGGATATCGAAACCGATTTTGATACGCATCAAATTAAAGGTTCTGCGGCTTATACATTCGAAAATAATCAAGCAAAACAATTGATTTTAGATACCGAAAAACTAATAATTGATTCAGTTTTATTAGCGAATGGAAAAAAAACAACATACAAACTAGGGGAAAAAGATTCTATTAAAGGTCAAGCCTTAATCATTGATGTTACGCCAAATGATACAATTGTAAAAGTTTTCTACAAAACTTCGCCTGATGCAAATGCTCTACAATGGTTAAATCCGCAACAAACACACGATAAAAAACATCCGTTTTTATTGTCTCAAGGACAAGCAATTTTAACACGTTCTTGGATTCCAATTCAGGATACACCAAGTGTTCGTTTAACGTACGATGCGAAAGTAAAAACACCAAAAGATTTGTTGCCTTTGATGAGTGCAATCAATCCGAAAGAAAAAAATACCGAAGGTGTTTACACCTTCAAAATGCCACAACCAATTGCACCTTATTTGATTGCTTTGGCTGTTGGAGATGTACAATATCAATCAATCGACAACAGAACGGGTGTTTATGCAGAACCTGGTTTGTTAAAAGCTGCTGCGTGGGAATTTTCCGATATGGGAAAAATGGTAACTGCTGCCGAGAAATTGTACGGAAAATATCCTTGGGAACAATTTGATGTATTGGTTTTACCGCCTTCGTTTCCTTTTGGTGGAATGGAAAATCCGCGTTTAACGTTTGCTACGCCAACTGCAATTGTAGGTGATCGTTCGATGACAAATTTGATTGCACACGAATTGGCTCATTCTTGGTCTGGAAATTTAGTAACGAATTCTACGTGGGATGATTTCTGGGTGAACGAAGGATTTACAGTTTATTTTGAGCGTCGAATCATGGAAGAATTAGAAGGAAAAGATTATGCGGATATGATTTCGGTAATCGGTTTTCAAGATTTGGAAACGTCGATGAAAAATATTCCAGAAAAATATACTTCATTAAAAGTGAACATGAAAGGAGCAAATCCTGATGATGCTTTTTCTGATGTTCCATACGATAAAGGTTATTTATTTTTGAAAATGTTAGAAGATAAATATGGTCGTGAAAAGTTTGATAAATTCTTGAATCAATATTTTTCTTCGCATGCATTCCAAACAATGACAACAGAAAAATTTGTTGATTATTTGAAAGCTAATTTAACAAATGGAGACGATTCTTTTGTTCAAGAATGGATTTATAACATAGGTTGGCCAAAAGATTTGAAAAAACCTACTTCAAAATTATTCGATTTAGCAGAAGCACAATTACAGCAAGATATTACAAACGGAAGAAATAAAGTTGCACCAAAAAAAGTGGCGATATCTACGAAATCTACAAACGAATGGGTTCATTTTATTCGTCAAATTGATACGACTAAAAACACAAAAGAAGATTT
This sequence comes from Empedobacter sp. UBA5036, assembly GCF_002415215.1. Classification (NCBI taxonomy): domain Bacteria; kingdom Pseudomonadati; phylum Bacteroidota; class Flavobacteriia; order Flavobacteriales; family Weeksellaceae; genus Empedobacter; species Empedobacter sp. UBA5036. The sequence continues at coordinate 31,721 of NZ_DICC01000019.1, read as the reverse complement.
AGCTTATTTGGATGCTATTTATGATTTTACAAATTCAAAAAATCCAGAAATTGAATGTGCTTGGTTCGAAAAAGCATTTTTAATGCATTACGATAAAGTCAACACAAATGCGAAAGAATTCTTGGTAAATGTTGGTCGTCGTAAATTTTTAGAACCTTTATATTTAGCTTTAAAAGAATCTAATCAATTAGATTTAGCGAAGAATATTTACAAAGATGCACGTCCAAATTATCATTTTGTTGCGCGTCAAACAATTGACACAATGTTAAACTACAAACCATAAAACATGGCGATTGTAGCATATACAGACGGTTCGTCGTTGGGAAATCCTGGTCCAGGAGGATTTGGTTGTATTTTGTTGGAAACCGAGAAAAAAGTCAAAAAAGAAATTTCTCAAGGTTTTCGATTAACAACGAATAATCGAATGGAATTGTTGGCAGTCATTACGGCTTTGGAAACGCTAAAGTTTACCAACACGGAGATTACCATTGTGACGGATTCTAAATATGTGGTAGATGCTGTGGAAAAACGTTGGGTTTTTGGTTGGGTGCAAAAGAATTTCAAAGGAAAGAAGAATGCTGATTTGTGGAAAAGATTTTTAGAGGTTTATAAAATTCATCGCGTAAAATTTCAATGGATAAAAGGTCATGCTGGACATCATTGGAACGAAGAAGCTGATAAATTGGCAGTTGCGGCAGCAAATAAACCAGAAAATTTTAAGATAGATTCTTACTTCGAAATTCATCAAAACGAAGAATAATTTTCTACTTTTGTGAGGCAGAGAGAAAAATGAAAATGAAGACGTTGTGGAGATTTCTCCTACTACTTTTAATTACAATTTACAGTTGTTCGCCTAAAAAAGAAAAAGGTGAACTTGTCTACTTTAGTGGACGAATCGCAAATGCGCAAACAGATAGCATTTATCTATTATTGAATAATCGTGAAAAAGCTTTTGCTTTAGATTTTGATGGAAACTTTTCGGATACTCTTCAGTTAGTTGACGAAGGCTACAAAACACTTTCTATCGAGCGCGAAGAGTTTACAATTTATTTGATTCCAGGTGATAGTTTGATTCTAAATACAGATTTAAAACATTTGGAGAATAATTTCAAATTCTCTGGAATAGGAAAAAATCGAAACAATTATTTGGTTGACAAAAGTTTTAAAACGGATAAATTCTTAACTGAACATACCGAATTATTTAAACTTGCTCCGCCAGATTTCAAAAATCAAATCAAAAAGTTTCATCAAAAAGTTTTCGAAAATTTAGAAAAATTAGAAGTTAATTCTTCATTCATCAAAACAGAAAAAACGAATTTAAATTACGATTTTATCAATTTGTTGTACATATACAAGGATTCGTACACTTACTACAATCCTGCTTCACAACAATTACCCGTTAATTTTTTGACAGAATTAGACAAAATTGATTTAGATAATGACGAGGATTATAGAACGTATCAGAGTTACCGTAATATTGTCTTAACAAACTTACAAGAAAAATTATATCAAGGTCTTTCCCCAGATACTTTATTGGAAAACATCAAAAGTCAATCGATAAAAAACGGATTTATTAATTCATTAATCTATGAACTTGATCCAAAAGATCCGAATAGCAACGGAATTTATCAAGCGATACAAAAACACTGTAATTATCAACCTTGGTTGAATGAGGCTGCAAAGCGCATGAAAAAATTTGGTTGATAACTTAAAAAAATAAAAGCCACTTCTTTCGAAGTGGCTTTTATTTTTAATATTATATCTCTTATTGTCTTTGTCTCACTGCTTCGTAAACACAAATCGCTGCAGCATTACTTACGTTCAGTGAATCTACAAAACCTAACATCGGAATTTTAATCAACGAATCTGAATGATCAGCCCAAAAATCCGAAAGTCCTGTTGCTTCAGTTCCTAAAATAATCGCAGATGATTTTGTAAAATCAGTCTCGTATAAATTCTTTGTTTCATCTCTCAAAAATGTTGAAACCACTTGAATATTTTTCAACTTTAAGAAATCCAAAACAGCCTCTTTACTCGCCGATGCAATTTGATTGGTAAACAATGTTCCAACCGAAGAACGAATCACATTCGGATTGAAAAAATCAACTGTTTCATCACAAACAATTACAGCATCTACTTTTGCTCCATCTCCAGTTCGTAAAACTGCACCAAGATTCCCTGGTTTTTCTACAGCTTCCAAAACAACAACCAACGCATTTTCTGGTAATTGTAAATCCGTTAATGTCGAAGATTTCGTTTTATAGGCACCGATAATTCCGCCTGTCGATTTTCTATACGCAAGCTTTTCAAAAACTTGTTTGGTAATTGTAAATACTTTTGCCTGTCCAAAATCAATTGATTTGTTATAAATATCTTCGCAAATATAAATTTCAACCGCTTCGTAACCACCTTTTACAGCTAATTCATTTTCTTGTGTTCCTTCCACAATAAATAAACCTTGATTTTTACGTTCTCTCGATTTTTCTTGCAATTTCAGCAAGTTTTTAATCCTTGGATTTTGAAGACTTTCTATTAACATTTTACAAAATTACTCGAAATTCTTTGAAGTAGATTCAAATTATTTCATTGTTGCTAATTTTTTACTTACAACTTTTACTAACTTATATTTTAATGAAGATGCATCTGCTGGTGGATTTTCAATTTCAGATTTTGAAACAATAATTTGATATTCATAACCTGGTTCATGCTTAAATCCTTCAATCTTATTATAAAAATATTGCCACTCAGCTGCATTTGCTTCTTTTACCATCATACAACTCCTGCGGTACATTCTCTTGTTTCTGGAGCAACTGTTAACAATTCTTCTCCTTGTTTCAATTCTTTAGTTGAAGCACAAGAAGCAAATAAACCAACACTTAAAATACTTGATAAAATAATTTTTTTCATAGTATATCATATTATTGTTTGACAACAAATATTATGCTAAAAACTTGCTCAAACTTCAAAGTAAATTCATTTTCAAAAATTTAACTTGAATATAAATAACTTAATCACTTGTATTTTTTGTTGTACCTTTGCACCTTAAAATCAGAATTTTCGTATGACCAAAGATGGAAAAATGGAGTTGATGGCTCCTGCTGGGAATTTCGAATCGTTACAAGCAGCTTTAGATAATGGAGCTGATTCTGTATATTTCGGAGTTGAGCAGTTGAATATGCGTGCGAGAGCATCAATAAACTTTACAATGGACGATTTACCAGAAATCGTAAAACGTTGTGAGGAAAAAGGTGTGCGTTCTTACCTTACTTTAAATACAATTATATACGATCACGATTTATCTTTAATCAAAAACTTATTGGACAGAGCAAAAGAAGCTAATATTACGGCTGTTATTGCAATGGATCAATCGGTTATTGCCTATGCAAGACAAATTGGGATTGAGATTCATATTTCGACACAAATTAACGTTACGAATATCGAAACAGTAAAATTCTATGCAATGTTTGCTGATACAATGGTATTGTCTCGTGAATTGAGTTTGAAACAAGTGAAAAAGATTTGTGAACAGATTATCAAAGATGATGTTCGTGGACCAAGTGGAAATTTAGTTGAAATTGAAATTTTCGGTCATGGAGCATTGTGTATGGCTGTTTCAGGTAAATGTTACTTGAGCTTACATTCTCACAATTCTTCTGCAAATCGTGGAGCTTGTAAACAAAACTGTCGTAAAAAATATACCGTAATCGACCAAGAATCTGGTTTCGAAATCGAATTAGATAACGAATACATGATGTCGCCAAAAGACCTTTGTACAATGGAATTTTTGGATGAAGTGGTTGATGCTGGTGTAAAAGTATTGAAAATTGAAGGTCGTGGACGTGCTCCAGAATATGTTGCAACTGTGATTCGTGCTTATAGAGAAGCGATTGATTCTATTGCGGATAAAACATATTCGAAAGAAAAAGTGGATTACTGGATGGGATTATTGCAAACTGTTTATAACCGTGGTTTTTGGTCTGGATATTATTTAGGTCAAAAATTGGGAGAATGGTCTGCTGTTCCAGGTTCTATGGCAACTCAGAAAAAAGTTTATATCGGAAAAGGTGTTCATTTCTTCCCAAAACCAAGCATTGGTCAATTTGTAATTGATGCCTATGATTTGAAAGTTGGAGATTTGATTTTAGTAACAGGACCAACAACTGGAGCCAAAGAAATGGTGGTTACAGAAATGATGGTGGAAGATGTAAAATCTGATACAGCTAAAAAAGGTGATTCGATTACAATTCCGATGGAATTTAGAATTCGTCCTTCTGATAAATTATACAAATTAGTAAAAGTAGAAGAGCCAGGAACGCAACAAAATAGTGTTGAAGAAGGCGCTTATTCTCATTAAAAAATAGTTATCAATGGTCATTATTACGTTACAGCGCGATAAATGCATCGGATGCAACTATTGTTATGAGTTAGCACCAGAACGATTCAGAATGTCAAAAAAAGACGGTAAATCTGTTTTATTAAAAGCAATTGATAAAAAAGGTTTCCACACGTTGAAAGATCCTGATCATTCTATCGTAGATAATTGCGAACGTGCTGCCAAAGCTTGCCCTGTAAATATAATTACAGTAAAAGAAATATAGATTAAAACATTAGCTATATAAAAAGTCCATCAAAATTTTGATGGATTTTTTTATTTTTAAAATTTATTGGATTAATACACAACCACATAAAAGACAATTACGGTTTCCCGCATTTTTTATAAGCAACCTTTTTACCATATTTGCATCTAGATAATAGAATTGATAACGAAATTAAAAATGTCAAAACCGAAGAGAATTCACAAAACTTACAAAAAGTCTTTGTTTAGTAAAATGAAAGTAAAACCTGTTAACTTATTGTTATTTATGGCAATCGCTTGTTTTATTTTTGTATTAGTTTTTCTGAATTAATTGAATTTCTTACTCTCTACTTTTTTACTTTAATAATTTCTTAACTTCGTATCAAACTACGAAGAAATGACAAAGTCTGAAGCTAGAAAATATTACCGAACGTTAAGAAAATCATTCACCAAAGAAGAAGTGAATAGTTTCAGTGAGCAAATTTTTGAACACATCAAACAATTGGATTTTTCTACAGATCAGACTTTTCATATTTTCTTACCTATCGAAAAAAACAACGAAATCAATACTTATCCGATCATAAATTGGCTATTTCAACAGCAAAAAGAGGTGGTTTTACCATTGGTTGTTGGCGATGATATGATTAATTGTAAAGTAGAAAAAGGTTTCGAAACGATTTTAAATTCACTTCAAATTCCAGAACCCACTCAGTATTCGGAAATTGATTCAAAAGCGATTGATGTTATTTTTATTCCAATGTTCGTTGCCGATAAAAAAGGAAATCGCGTCGGATACGGTGGCGGATATTATGATAAGTTTTTGGCAAGATGTAAACCTAATTCAAAAAAAATAGGTCTAACTTATTTTAGACCTATTGAATATATTGAAGACGCTTATTTCGGCGATTTTCCTCTTGATTTTTGTATTACTCCAGACGAAATTGAATCCTTCTGAATTGAGTCTTGTTTTTCATTTAACGTTCTGAAATAGAATTTAAACTCTCGTTGAAATTTGATCGGCTCTTGTTTTAGCACAAATACACCAACATGATTATTGGTTTCGATTAACTTTTTATCCGAATTGAAATAATTAATTGTATATGCAATTCGCTTGATAGAGTCTGGTGTAATCGAATCTTTTGGTAAAATTGCAAATTTAGAAACGGAAGTAAATGTAACTTTTTTCGAACGAAGTTCTCTCAATAACGAAAATATTTCGGTCGTATCTTTTTTAGGAAAATAAGACAACAATTGATCTCTCAACAAGCTATCAACAACCGTATCATTGGTGTTAGATGCCAACGCCGAAAGCTCAAAAAACTCGCGCAATTTCTGCTTTGCAATAAAATTTACAGCTTCTACCGAATCCATTTTACTACTTACTGTCGATGCCTCGTTTTTGTAACCTTTTATCGCTTCTGGGTTGTAATCTCCTTTATATTTATCGTCTTTGCACGAAAATATCATCCAAAAACTCATCAGCAATATCATGCTAAACTGAACTATTTTACTTATCGTTCTCATCTTGCTGGATTTTAAATTTTAATTTCACAATTTTTCCATTTTTCCTTTCCGATTCGATCAAAGAAAAATTCTTTAACGACGTCGTAGGCATAGTAACTAAATTGATATATTGTTGTTTCGAAAGAATCTCTACACCAAAAAAATCATTGTCATAGACTTGATAAATCAACGCATCATCCGCAATCATTTGATTTAGCTTAGAAATTCGTTGTTTCAAATCTTTTGCTGAATTCGAATAATAATACAGCATAATCTTATAATCATCTGGCTCTAACAAAAGCATTTCTGGCTGATTATATTGATGCAAATTAACCCTAAACGTATCTTGTTTATAGTAAGGTGAACTCGCAAACATCTTGATTGTATCTTTTTGCGATTCAAATTTGATACAACCTGTTTTGGTCGATAAATAAAGTGGTGTAAAACCATCTCTAATAATTGTAACCTCAACAGAATTGGTAATTGCAGCTTGTCTATCCGAGTCTACAAAACAAAATTCGTACTCGCGCTGACCAAAAATTGAATAATAAATAGTTGCTCCAATTCCGCTCAACAAAACAACAGCAGCTGCTATTATCGAAATCAATTTTAGCTTGGGTTTTATTTTAACAGCTTCCTCTTTTGCAGGAATTATTTCTTTTTCTGTTGATGGTTTAACTTCTGCTTGAATCTCTATTTCAGATTCTTCTGGAGTTATATGTTCTGATGAAAAATTTTCGTTTTCTTTTGCTTCAATCGTCGATTCTTCAGCTTTATTTGGACCAAAATGTTCTATTTTCTGAACATTAAGAAAGTGTGCCCAATTTTTATATCCACAATATTGCGCCAAAAGATTGAGCATATCAATACGCGGAAGCTTCTGAAAATCTGACTTAAAATACGTATAAAACCACTTTTCGCTAACGGTAGATCTGGTTTTATTGAATAAATCGTCTTGGAAAGATGTAATTTCTTGCCCCTTCCAATCGGAGATATTTTCGGATTGAGCAGAATTTTCTTCCAAAAATCGATTTGAAATCGTTTTTTTCAGAATTTCGAAAATTTCTATATCTGTAAATTTGCTCAAAAAATAAAATTTATAAAATTGGTTTTCAGTATTTTGTAAAATAATTTTAATTTTACAAATTGTCCTTTAATACAACTACAAATAAAATAATTTTTTTGATATGTTGAGTTGTATTTCTTTATTAATGCGTTGTTAAATGATTTCTTTTGTTGTAAAACATTTGTTGAATATTCAATGATTGGATTACAATCATCTTACAACTATTTTGCTTCGAAAAACTTTGATATCAGCTTAACTTTGGTTCAACAAAATGATTGAAAAAATCAACAAAAACAAAAAATAAATTAAACATTTAAAAAATTAAAGTTATGAAAAAATTAGCATTAAACGTAATCGTATTAGGAGTAATCGGAACTGCATTTGGTTTAACATCTTGTAATTTATTTGGATCGAAAGAAACAAAAACTGAAACAGAAGTAAAAAATGACACGATTACAACAATCGAAGATTCTGTAAAAATTGACTCTGTAGGAAAAGATTCTGTTGTTATCAAAGATTCGGCAGTTGTAAAAGAAACTCCTGTAAAAGTTGAAACAACTACGACTACAACAACAGAGAAAAAATAATTTGTAGAATAGATTAAACAAAAAAATCAAATGAAAAAATTAGCGTTATTCGCTTTCGCAGCGATTTCTTTCACAGCAATTTCTTGTAAACAAGAACCAACAAGTGTAGGAGAACCAACAACAGTTATTGAAGATTCTGTAAATGTTGAAAAAGCAGAAATTCCTTCGGCAGATTCTGTAGAAGGAGTTACGGTAGATTCTTCGAAAACTGTAAATCCAGCAGGAACAACAAAAGATTCTGTTGCGAAATAGAACTTAAAAACTCAAAAAAAAATCCGCTCGTTAAGCGGATTTTTTTGTTTCTATATCTAAGATTAAGATTCTTTCAATGATTTAATATCAATCACAAAACGGTACTTCACATCAGATTTCATCATTCGCTCGTATGCTTCATTAATATTTTGAATATCGATCATTTCGACATCAGACACAATATTATGTTCTCCACAAAAATCTAACATTTCTTGTGTTTCCTTGATTCCTCCAATTAAAGATCCTGCTAAATTACGACGTTTCATAATCAATAAACCTCCGTGAACAGCATCTAAAGGCTCGATAGCTCCAACCATACACATTGTTTTATCTAATTTTAATAATTGTAAATATGGATTAACATCGTGTTTTACAGGAATTGTATTCAATAAAAAATCAAATGAATTTGCATGCGCTTTCATTTGTGTTGCATCTTTCGAAATCAAAACCTCATCAGCTCCAAGTTTCTTTGCATCCTCACCTTTAGATTCGGATGTTGTAATCATTACAACATGTGCACCCATTGCTTTTGCAAATTTAACGCCCATATGTCCCAAACCTCCAAGACCGATTACACCAACTTTATCGCCCGATTTTACATTCCAGTGACGCAAAGGCGACCACGTTGTAATTCCCGCACACAACAATGGCGCAGCAGCTTTTACATCGATATTTTCGGGTACGTGAAGCACAAAATCTTCTTCTACCACGATGTTTTCTGAATAACCACCGTAAGTGATTCCACCATGTTTCGAGTTTTTAGAATTGTACGTTCCTGTAAAACCATTTTCACAATACTGCTCCAAACCTTCGTCGCAAGAATGACAATGTTGACAAGATTCTACCATACAACCTACTCCAACCAAATCTCCAACTTTAAACTTTGTTACATCAGAACCAATTTCTTTTACTCGACCAATAATTTCGTGCCCTGGAACAACTGGATAATTTGGTTTTCCCCAATCGCCTTTCGCTGTATGAATATCGCTGTGACAAACTCCACAATACTCGATATCTATAAAAATATCTTTCGCATGTAAATGTCGACGTTCTATTGTGTGTGGCGCTAATGGATCAGTTTCATTAAACGCTGCGTATGTTTTTGTGTTCATTATTTTTAAAATTTTTAATCCTATAAAATTAAAAAATCTACCTGAATAATCAGATGGTTTTGACTGAATTAAATTAATCTTTTATTTCAATTTTTTGATTCCCATGTTCCACAAAGTGAAGGCATATTTATCAGCTGTTTCATTGATCACAACTTCTGTCGAACGACCTGCTCCGTGACCAGCTTTCGTTTCAATTCTGATTAAAACTGGATTATCACACGCTTGTTTCGCTTGTAAATTTGCCGCAAACTTGTACGAATGCGCAGGAACTACACGATCATCATGATCTCCTGTTGTGACTAATGTAGCAGGATAACATGTTCCTTCTTTTACATTGTGAACTGGTGAATATCCTTTTAGATACTCGAACATTTCTTTACTATCATCAGCTGTTCCGTAATCATAGCCCCAACCTGCACCAGCAGTAAATGTATGATAACGTAACATATCCAAAACACCAACCGCAGGCAATGCTACTTTTGCTACTTTTGGATTAATTGTTTCTGTTGCTCCAACTAATAATCCTCCGTTAGATCCTCCTGATAATGCAGTATAATCTGGCGAAGTATAGTTGTTTTTCTGTAAATATTCTGCTGCTGCTATAAAATCATTAAAAACATTCAATTTATTGAATTGACGCCCTCCATCGTGCCATTTTTTACCATATTCTCCACCTCCACGTAGGTTTGGAACAGCGTAAACTCCACCATTTTCAATCCAAGCAGCAGTTGCTGGACTAAATCCTGGCGTTAAACTAATATTGAATCCTCCGTATCCATAAACGATTGTAGGATTTTTACCATTTTTCTTCAATCCTTTTTTATACGTAATAATCATCGGAACTTTTGTTCCATCTTTTGACGTATAAAAAACTTGTTCAGAAATGTAATCATCTGAATTAAATTTCACATTTGGTTTAATGTAAACATCTGAAGAACCTGATTCTACATTGTACTTGTAACTTGTAGAAGGTGTGATATAATTTGAAAATCCGAAATAGATTTCTTTCTCTGATTTTTTCCCTCCAAATCCTGATGCAGAACCAACTCCAGGCAATGTAATTTGACGAACTTTTGATCCATCATATTTGTATTGCTCTACAACCGAAATTGCATCTTTTAAGTATTTAGCAAATAAATAACCTCCTCCTGTAGAAACAGATAATACATTTTCAGTTTCTGGAATAACTATTTTCCAAGCAGCTTCGCTCAAATCAGAAATAGTTGCTTTAACTACTTTATTGTTTGGTGCTTTGTTATTTGTAAAAATGTAGAAAGTCTCTCCATCGTTATCAATCACAGAAGTATTTGTATCAAAATTATTCACAATCGTTTTGATTGGGCTATTTGCTTGAGACAAATCCTGATAATACAACTCATTTCCTGTTGTTGTATTGGCTGCAGATATGATTAAGAAACGTTCATCATCTGTCAAATAAGCACCAACATAGCGGCGAGGTGTTTCTGCTCCTCCAAAAATCAATTGATCTTTTTTCTGAGCTGTTCCTAATTTGTGGTAATATAATTTGTGTTGATCTGTTTTCTCAGATAATTCAGATCCTTTTGGTTTATCATAAGACGAATAGTAGAAACCGTCGTTTCCTTTCCAAGCTGTTCCAGAGAATTTAACATCAATCAATGTTTCTCCAACTTGTGTTTTATCTTTTGCATTCAAAACAATTACTTTTCTCCAGTCCGATCCACCTTCTGAAATAGAATAGGCAACTAAGCTTCCATCTTTAGAAAAGCTAACATCAGCCAACGAAACAGAACCATCTTTCGAGAATTTATTCGGATCTAAAAAAACTTCTTCCGTTCCGTTTTCACCTAATTTACGATACAAAACTGAATGTTGTTGTAAACCATCATTTTTGTAGTAATACGTATAATCTCCTTCTTTAAAAGGAGTCGAAATTTTCTCATAATTCCAGATATCCGTCAACGATTTTTTCAATTGTGTACGTAATGGAATTTCATTCAAATAAGCATAAGTTGCTTTATTTTGTTCGATCACCCATTTCTTCGTATCCTCAGACAAATCGTCTTCTAACCAACGATATGGATCTTGTACATTCTCTCCAAAATACGTATCAACATGATCAATTTTTTTTGTATCTGGATACTTTTTCTTATAACTCTGTGCATTCACTCCTACCATAAGGGCAACATTAAATAAAATAAAAGCAGTTTTTTTCATTTCTCTCTATTATAGCTGTTTTGGTAAAGATAATAAAATCAAAAAGATAAATTGGTATTGAAAAAAATGATTTAAATTTGCGCAAAATCCTCTCAGATTTTAATTGAAATGAATACTTAAAACTTCGCGGCAACTTAACGTTTAATTCATTTTGATTTAAAAATTTATCCAGTATTTTTAATTTTTTTAAAACCAAAAAAATGACTGTAGAAAAGTCTTTAACAGCCAAAATTGGGTCTATTTTTTCGTTGATTAAACAATCTTTTTCAAGCGAAAACTTAGATTTAACCGCGTTACCAATCAAAAAATCAGTATTTCTATTAACAATTCCGATGATGTTCGAAATGGTGATGGAATCTGTCTTTGCATTGGTCGATTTATATTTTGTAGGACATTTAAAAGAAAGCGCTTTCGCCATACAAACCGTTGGTCTTACAGAATCTTTATTAACAATTGTTTATTCGATTTCAATCGGAATAAGTATGGCTGCAACTGCCATTATTGCACGAAGAATTGGTGAAAAGAAACCCGAAAAAGCTTCGGAAAGTGCTTCGCAAGCAATTTTATTATCGATAATCATTACAATTCTGTTGAGTATTTTCGGATTTATATTCTCCAAAGATTTATTGATTTGGATGGGATCAACCGAACAAGCCGCAGAATACGGGAAGAATTTCACTAAAATAATGATGGCAAGTTGTTTATCAATTGTGTTATTATTCTTGATTAACGGAATTTTTCGCGGAGCTGGAAATGCAGCAATTGCGATGAAAAGTTTGTGGTTAGCTAACGGAATCAATATTATTTTGTGTCCAATTCTTGTTCGCGGATGGTTCTTTTTTCCTGAAATGGGATTAGAAGGAGCAGCCTTAGCTACTGCAATTGGTAGAAGTGGTGGTGTGGTTTATCAATTGTATGGTTTAACGAAAAAAGATTCATTAATTCAAATCAAATGGAGTTATTTCGTTCCAAAATCTAAACTAATTATCAATATTGTAAAAATTGCAGTACCAGCTATTGTACAATACATTATTGCTAGTTGTAGTTGGATTATTCTTGCGCGAATTGTTGCTCAATCTGGTGGAGAAATTGCCTCATCTGGTTATCAAACAGCTTTACGACTGATGATGTTTTTTATGTTACCTGCTTGGGGATTGAGCAATGCTGCGGCAACTTTAGTTGGTCAAAACTTAGGAAATAAAGATCCCGAAAAAGCAGAAAAATCAGTCCTTATGACCATGAAATTTAACATCATTTACATGTTGATTGTAAGTATTATTTTCTATGGATTGAGTAATTATTTAGTTTCAATTTTTACAACGGAAGCGCATATCAAACTTGTTGCAAAAGAAGGAATGTACATTCTTGCAACTGGTTTCTTATTATACGGAATTGGAATGGTGATGATGAACGCTTTTAACGGCGCTGGAGATACGATGACACCAACGATCATTAATTTTGTTGGATTTTGGTTATTCCAAATTCCATTAACGTATGTATTAACGTATCATTTCAACCTAAAAGAAGAAGGCGTTTTTATAGCAATTCCTGTTTCGGAAACGTTTATTGCAATTTTAGCATTTATTCTCTTTAAACGAGGGAAATGGAAGCAGAAAATAGTATAAAAAAATCGCTCAAATGAGCGATTTTTTTATATTTTATCCTTTAAAAGTATAATATCTTGCACCTTTCAAATCTGGAATTTCAGTTTCAATGCGATCTAAAGCAAATCCTTTTGAAGCATTGATTGATGTTTTCAGATTTTTATTGTGTAAATCTTGGTATTGTTCAAAAGAAATTGCTTCTCTTTTATTTAAATAAGTGAACAAATCCATTTTATTCATCACATTCTTCCAACCTTCACCAATTTGTCCTTGAAAAACTTTCGATTTAGATCCAGAACCATACGCAATAAAACCAACTGTTTTTCCATTTAATTCTTCATTGCTATCTGCGCTTACTTGTAGAGCCGATAAAAATGCTGTAAAAACTGAAGCTGTGTACATATTTCCGATCTCAGAAGAAGCACGTTGAGTTGGTTCTACTTTTTCTTTGATTAAGGCTTTATATTCATCCGATTTTGAAACAACTTTCAAGTTATCATTCGAATTATCTTGATCATTTTCTAATGCAAAAACATCCGAAAACATTCTTTTTCCTTGAAATGCATAAGGCAAGTGAAAAGCAATATATCGCCAACTTTCGTACAATTTACCTTCTATTTTAGCCTCATCTTTAAAGTTGAAATAAGCTTCTCTAACTCTGTTTTTATAACATTCGTTAGAATATTGCCCTTCAAAAACGGGTTCATCAGAAAAGATTTCGATTTCAGATTTTGTTGTTCCTAAAGCATTCAAAATCGCTTCATCAGAAGTTGATTGATGTGGTTTAAAGAAATCAAAAACAGATTCCATTCCAATTCCCCAATTGTTATCAAACGCAATCAAATCTGGTTGATTCGAGATTAACATCGCTACTGCACCAGCACCTTGCGTATATTCTCCCGTCGATTCTAAACCATATTTTGCATAATCGGCTGCAATTACAATTGCTTTTTTAGCTGGATTTACACGAACATAATCGATAGAATTGTGCATCGCATCTACTCCACCCACGCACGCAAACGTCATATCCACAACATCTGTATGTCTAAAAGGTCGTTCTCCAAATTGATTTGCCAAAACAGATTCTACCAATTGTACTGCATAAGTTGCGGTTGGTTTTGCTCCATCCAAAGCACTTTCTGTTCCTAAATAAATTCGTCCGATTTCGTTTGGATTAACATTAAAATCTGTAATCAATTTCAACAAAGCATTCGCAGCAATAGTTGCTGTATCTTCGTGAACATCTAAAACTGACATTCTCTTTAAACCTAAACCAATTTCAAGTTTATCAGGATCAATATTACGCTGAATTGCTAAATCTTTTATTGGTAAATATATATGCGGAACGTAGATAGAAGCCGCCTCTATTCCATACTTCATTTTCGTTGATTTTTAAGCGAACTTCAAAGTTAAGGGTATTTTAATTTTATTCTGGCATGAAATAAATCCTGAATTTTAAGAAATCTAATTTCATTATAAATTACTCAAAAAAGAATGCTTTTAATTATAAAATTTCTTAAATTTAAGAGCATAATTTAAAATATCAATTTTCAAAATGGCACGTACTTTTTACAAATCAATTAAAAATTCTATCAAATATTGGTGGATTTTACTTATCATAGGATTACTATTTGTTGGATTAGGAATTTATTGTTTTGCATTTCCTACTGCATCATATGTAGCACTTTCAGTCTTCTTTGCAGTTTCGTTTTTATTTTCAGGAATTTCAGAAATTATCTTTTCCATTTCGAACAAAGATGAAATTGATAGTTGGGGCTGGACATTGACATATGGAATTATTACAACTATTGTTGGATTTATGTTAGTTGTAAATCCAATTCTAAGTTTAGAAGTTTTTGCTTATTATGTTGGATTTTTAATTTTATTCCGCTCAATTTCTGGAATTAGTTATGCTTTCGACCTAAAAAATTATGGCGTAAAAGATTGGGGAATTTCTCTGTTCTTAGCTATTATTGGATTAATCATTTCGCTTATTTTATTATCATCTCCACAATTAGCAGGTTTAACAGCTGTTGCATGGCTAGGATTAGCAGTTATTTCTACCGGATTATTTGCGATTTTTATTTCATTACAATTGAAGAAAATTAAAGATATCCCGAATAATATTTCGGACGATTTGAGAAGTCGATACGAAGAAATTAGAAAAGAAATCGAAGATTTTAAAAATCAATAAAAAACAAAAACCTCTACTTTAATTGAAGTGGAGGTTTTTGTTTTATTTTCCTAAGATTCCTTCTAAAAATCCAGTTTTAAAAGATTCAATCATAACATCTGGTTGATCTATAAAATTTAGAAAACCATAAGCTAGAACTGCACCTATAGCAATTTTTCCAATTGTTAATAAAGATAGCTTTTTCATATTACCTTGATCTAAAATCGAATGTAATAAATATTTACAATATCGGTGCTAACAATCTACAAATTGATGCAAATGCACGGTAATACCAAGGTCTATTTTCCCATTTTTCAAGAGTTAATAATTCTGAATCCTCTTTATCTATATCAAATTGAGCACTCATTTGTTGCAATAACGTCGTGTTTTCAATCACCGAAGTAATCTCGAAATTAATCATAAAACTACGATAATCTAAATTCACTGTTCCAATAAAAGCCAATTTATCATCAACCGTTATTGTTTTGGCGTGAATAAATCCTTTTTCGTATAAATAAACTTTTACACCCCGCTTCATCAAAGGTTTTAGGAATGATAATGACGCTTGTTGCACTACAATAGAATCGCCTTTTTTAGGTATAATCAACTCCACTTCTACTCCGCTCGAAACAGCAATCATCATCGCTGTCTTAAATTCGTCACTTGGTATAAAATATGGCGTGCACAATTGCACTTTCTTTTTCGCCAAAGTAATTGCCAAAACCATGGCTTCCATTGCCGAATGTAAATCACTTCCTGGTGAAGAAAGTCCAAAACTAACCGTTGAAAAATCGTTCTTTTCTTTACTTGAATAAAAATATTTTGGATCAGAAATATTATACTTTTTGCCTTCCGTCATCATCCAATTTAGATAAAAATGCAATTGCAAACTATTGATAGAATCGCCTTCAATCATCACAGAAGTATCACGCCAATAAACCTTATTATTTGGGCTTTTTACACCATTTTGATTAATGTATTTATCACTAATGTTAATTCCGCCTACAAATGCTTTTTTACCATCAACAATCAAAATTTTGCGGTGATTACGGTAATTAGAATTTGCCAAAGAAGAAAATCGAACAGGTAAAAATGTTTGAAATTCCACACCTGTTCCATCAAATCTTGATTGATGTTTATTCAGTTTTGGTGAACCAAAATCATCCGCAGTTACACGAACTTCTACACCATTTTTAGCTTTTTCAATCAGAATATCAATGATTTCATTTCCAATATGATCTTCATCAAAAATGTAATATTCAAGATGAATATGATCTTTCGCTTCTCGTAAAGCTTCTAAAAAAAGAGGGAATTTATCTTCTCCATTTGTCAACAACTTTACTTTATTATTTGTTGCAGGATAAGCAACTCTTGCATTGTTTAAATAACGATAAACCTGTGACAACGAACCTATTCTTGTATTTACTTTATCTAAATCATCTTGAACAAATTGATCCATTTCAGTCCATTTTTCATTGATGATTTTTTGGTGATTTTTATCTATTCGACTAAAAAATTGATCTTTTTTGAATTTCTGTCCAAAGAAAAAATATAGAATTATTCCGATAAATGGCAGAAAAACAATCACTAATATCCATGCAATTGTTTTTGTTGGGTTTCGATTTTCGATCAAAATAGTAACAATCACCATTATATAAAGGATTGTAAGCGGAACCCAATACCATTCTTTGATAAAATTCCAGATGTGCAAAAGTGTGATTGACCATTCCATTTGTTACCAATTCGTAATTTTTTATAAAAATAAATGAATAAAAATCAACTGCTTAAAAAATTAACAGAAAATATTTAAAAATAATTTTGGAAATGATAAACAAACCTTCTTATATTTGCAATCCAAAATGACGGTGCCTTAGCTCAGTTGGTAGAGCAAAGGACTGAAAATCCTTGTGTCCCTGGTTCGATTCCTGGAGGCACCACCACATTTATAAAACCTCAAGCATGTGTTTGAGGTTTTTTTTTTGAATGAACATAACAATTTATTCATCGAGTATTTTAGAGTTGCATCTAAATATTCCGTAAATTGCGTAAAACATGGAAATAGGAAATAGACCTTGGGGTTCTTACTATGTATTAGAGGACACCGATATATATAAATTGAAGAGAATAGAAGTGAATGTTGGCGGGCGTTTGTCTTACCAATACCACAATCATCGTGCAGAAGTTTGGACAATTGTTCAGGGTACTGCAATGGTAACACTTGATGATAAAGAATATGAATACAAAGCAGGTGAAGTCGTTATTATTCCATTAAAAGCAAAACATCGTATTCAGAACATAGGTAATGAGACTCTAATTTTTATCGAAGTTCAACATGGTACGTATTTTGGTGAGGAAGACATCATTCGCATTGAAGATGATTACAACCGATCATCTGAAGATTAATAAAAACTAATTATAAAAGACTAAACTGATTGACTATGAAAATCGGAATTACATTTAGTGCTTTTGATTTGCTTCATGCGGGACATATCAAAATGCTAGAAGACGCAAAACAACATTGCGATTATTTGATTGTAGGTTTACAAACAGATCCAACATTAGATCGACCAGAAAAAAACAAACCGACACAAACTGTTGTAGAGCGTTACATTCAGCTCAAAGGTTGCAAATTCGTCGATGAAATTGTTCCTTATGCAACTGAAGAAGACTTGGAAGATGTTTTGAGATCTTTCAAAATTGATGTGCGTATTTTAGGGATTGAATACCAAGACAAAAACTTCACAGGACGTAAATATTGTGAAGAAAAAGGAATCGAATTGTACTACAATTCAAGAGACCACCGTTTCTCAAGTTCTGGACTTAGAAAAGTGGTTGCTGAAAAAGAACTTCTTAAAGTTGTAAAATAAAAATTGAGTAAGGTTAGAGTTTATCTAACCTTTTTTATTTACAATACTTTCTCAATCAAAAAATTAATGTAAAAAATAATTCTAAAAATTATACCTTTGCAAAATGTCAAATATAGTTGCAATTGTAGGAAGACCAAACGTTGGTAAATCTACGTTCTTCAACAGAATGATCCAAAAAAGACAAGCTATCGTTGATGACACTTCTGGTGTTACACGTGACCGTCACTATGGAAAATCTGATTGGAATGGAAAAGAGTTTACCGTAATCGATACCGGAGGGTATGTCGTTGGTTCAGATGATACCTTTGAAGAAGAGATCCGCAAGCAAGTTGAATTAGCTATCGATGAAGCAAATGTAATTTTGTTCATGGTAGACAATCAAGTTGGTTTAACGGATATGGATAAGGAAGTTGGCAACCTTTTAAGACGCACTAAGAAGCCTACATTCTTAGTTGTGAATAAGGTCGATACCAACAAAAATTTAGACGATTCTTATGAGTTTTATAACTTAGGATTCGAAAAAATGTACACAATCGCTGCAATGAGCGGAAGTGGAACAGGTGAATTATTAGATGATGTGGTAGATTGTTTTACAGAAGAACAACACATTGATCCATTCGAAGGTTTACCTAAAATTACAATCGTAGGTCGTCCAAATGCTGGAAAATCTACATTAATCAATGCATTATTAGGTGAAGAACGTAATATTGTAACCGATATCGCAGGAACAACACGTGATTCTATCGAAACGTTGTACAATAAATTTGGACACGAATTTGTTTTGGTAGACACTGCTGGAATGCGTAAAAAAGGAAAAGTAAGCGAAGATTTAGAATTCTATTCTGTCATGCGTTCGGTTCGTGCAATCGAAGAATGTGACGTTTGTGTCTTAGTAATTGATGCAGAACGTGGAATTGAAGCACAGGATTTGAACATTCTTTATTTAGCAGAACGTAACCGAAAAGGTGTTGTTATCTTAATCAACAAATGGGATTTATTGGAGAAAGAAACCAATACAATGAAAGAATACAAAGATGCTATTCTAAAACGTATTGCGCCTTTTACAGACGTTCCTGTGTTGTTTATCTCGGCTCTTACAAAACAACGTGTCTTGAAAGCTGTTGATACATTTATCGAAGTTTACGAGAATCGTAGTCGTCGTATCAAAACAAGTAAGTTAAACGAAACCTTGTTACCGATTATCGAGATTACACCTCCACCTGCAGTAAAAGGAAAATACATCAAAATCAAATATGTAACGCAGTTACCTACAAAAACGCCTCAATTTGCGTTTTTCTGTAACTTGCCGCAATATATTAGAGATCCTTACAAACGATTTATCGAAAATCAATTGAGAAAGGAATTCAATTTTGAAGGAGTTCCAGTTGAAGTTTACTTCAGAAAGAAATAATAAAAATCCAAAAAGTCCATTTACAATTTGTAGATGGACTTTTTTATTGATAACAATAGAATTTAACATTCATAAAAAAAGCTCAACGATTGACGCTGAGCATTTTTGTGACCGAGACAGGATTCAAACCTGTAACCT
Source organism: Empedobacter sp. UBA5036 (assembly GCF_002415215.1). Classification (NCBI taxonomy): domain Bacteria; kingdom Pseudomonadati; phylum Bacteroidota; class Flavobacteriia; order Flavobacteriales; family Weeksellaceae; genus Empedobacter; species Empedobacter sp. UBA5036. The sequence continues at coordinate 12,236 of NZ_DICC01000019.1, read as the reverse complement.
CTTGAGCCGTAATCAAGTGCGCTATTCAGTTGCGCCACTCGGCCGTTTGAAATAATTGAAAGTATTTTCCCTTATTTTCGAATGCAAATATACAGCACTTTAATCGTAAAAACCTAATCTTTTTAAGAAAAATTCTAAACATTAATTTAATTTACAACGAATCAATTGCTTACAAAAATATTTTTTTATGATTTCATCCTATTTCTTAACTTGCCTGCTCTAAATTCAATCCAAATGATAAAAAAATTTATTCTAACCTCATTCGTTCTTCTTGCCATTAGTAGTTGTAAACAGTCGAAAGAAGCTGTTAAAACTGAACAAGAAAATACAACTTTTCAGTTTGCAAAAAATATTTCTATCGAAGAAAACAACGAAACAATCACGATAAAATCTTCTGGAAATACGATTTCATTTGATAAAAAAGACTTGCCAATCAAAACTGTGATGGTAGAAACTTCATCTGCCGTGACGTTTTTAGATCAATTAGGAAGTCTTGATTTAATCAAAGGAGTTTGCGATGCAGATTTTATTTACAATCCTAAAATAGCAGAAGGAATCGCAAATAAATCAATCTTGAAAGTTGGAAATTCAAACGAACTATTCACAGAAATTATCTTAAAAAATAAACCACAATTGATTATTGCAAGTTCTAATCCTGTTTTGGCAAAATTTCATCAACAATTGGAACAAAATGGAATAAAAGTATTGTATTTAGATGAATACAAAGAGCAAAACCCATTGGGACAAGTTGAATATTTGAAGGTTTTCGGAAAATTATTCGGAAAAGATACAGAAGCTGAAAAGCGTGTAGAAACGGTTAAAAATAATTACGACTCCATCAAAAATATCATTCAAACCAACGGTCAAGGTAATGTTTCAACAATTGTGAATACAATGTATGGCGATATTTGGTACGTTCCGACAAATGATTTGTTGCAAGCAAAATTAATAGACGATGCGAAAGGAAATTATATTTTCAAGAATAAAACAGGTGAAAATAGTTTGAGCTTAACATTTGAAGAAGTTTATACAGCTGGAAAATCTGCAAATTATTGGATTAATGTAACAAACGTAAATACGTTGGCAGAAATGAAAGCTTCTTATCCAAATTATGCGTGGTTTGATGCGTTTAAGAAAGGAAATGTATATGCTTACAACAAACGAATGAATGCAAAAGGTTCGAATGATTATTTTGAACAAGGAATCCTTCGTCCAGATATTATTTTGAATGATTTAGGAAAAATTTTCTATCCAAATTTATTTCCAACCTATGATTTATACTTCTATCAACAATTGAAATAAATGATTGAAATTATTCAACAATTCGAATATTTTGTTCTAAAAGCAATGAATTTATCCATTTCAACTCTTGAAAAAGATGCAGAATGTGACGAATATGTTGGTTATAATTTCGAAGTGAAAGAATTATCATTCAAATTTAGAAAAGCGAAAATTACCCCTAAAAAAGTTGGTCAATTTGTAACGTTATGGAAACGAAATGCCGCTAAACACACCGAGTCTTTCAACGAAAATGATGTATTTGATTATTATATTATTGCTACAGAAGAAGATTCGAAACTAGGTTTTTATATTTTTCCGACATCAATTTTAATTGAAAAACATATTTTAACCTCAATTAAAAAAGATGGAAAACGAGGTTTTAGAGTATATCCAAATTGGGTTAAACCTGAAAACAAACAAGCTCAAAAAACTCAAAATTGGCAACAAGATTATTTTGTAGAAGTCAACAATCAACAAATTGATAAGAAAAATGTTAAATCAATACTTAAATAATAATTGAGATGTCTCAACAAGCTTGACATGACAATTTCTAAATGCTTTTTTATGAAAATTAAACACATCATATAATTAGATATTCCTTATATTTTATGTCACTTTTTACTTGACTAAAAAGTAACCAAAAAGTCAAGGCTGTAAATCTATTAGACTAAAAATACTTTCATTTCACTAAAGATTTTAAAAACCCTACAGGCTAAAATCTTTTTAACGTTACATTCAATTATTTTCTTAACGTCATAGATTTAAGGCCATTTTTAATAGGACGATTACATTAATTATTACTTTGTAAATAAATAGAGTGATGTCTCGGCATGACAATTTCTAAATGCTTTTTTATGAAAATTAAAACTAAAGGATATAATCTCTAATATATTATTTAAAACATTATTCCAATAAAAAAATCCTGCTCAATTGAACAGGATTTTTTGTTTATAATATTTTCTATCTTAGAATAACTCCGATTGAAATTGCTCTAAGAAACGTTTATCATTTTCTGTATACAAACGGATATCCCCAATTTGGTATAATAATAACGCGATACGCTCAATTCCCATACCGAATGCATAACCCGAATATTTCTCAGGATCGATATCTACATTGCGCAAAACGTTAGGATCTACCATTCCACATCCCATAATTTCTAACCAACCTGTACCTTTTGTCATACGATAATCAGTTTCTGTTTCTAATCCCCAATACACGTCAACCTCCGCAGAAGGCTCTGTAAATGGGAAATATGACGGACGTAAACGAATTTCAGATTTACCAAATAACTCAGTTGTAAAATAACTTAAAGTTTGTTTCAAATCTGCAAACGAAACACCTTCGTCGATATACAAACCTTCAATTTGGTGGAACATCATATGCGAACGAGACGAAATCGCTTCGTTACGGTAAACACGACCTGGCGCTAAGAAACGCATTGGCGGTTGATTTTTCTCCATATGACGAATCTGCGTAGACGATGTATGCGTACGCAACACAATATCTGGATCAGTTTCGATGAAAAATGTATCTTGCATATCTCTCGCAGGGTGATACGCTGGCAAATTTAACGCGGTAAAATTGTGCCAATCATCTTCGATTTCTGGACCTTCAGAAACACTAAACCCAATGCGATTAAAAATCTCGATAATACGATTTTTTGTAATGTTAATTGGATGACGAGATCCCAATGTAAAAGGCTCTCCAGGACGCGTTAAATCTAAAGAAGAATCAGTTTTTCCTTCGTTTGAGATTTCATTTTTAAGAACAGTTGATTTTTCTGTTGCCAATGTTTTTAATTCATTCACAACTTGACCAAATTCCTTTTTTTGTTCATTCGGAACAGATTTGAACTGTGTAAACAAGTCCGTTAAAATTCCTTTTTTTCCTAAAAATTTAATTCTGAATTCTTCAATTTCAGCAGCATTTGTTGAATGGAAGTTTTTTACTTCTTCAATATATTGTTTGATTTGGTCAATCATAATTTCTGATCAATTTGATTACAAATTTAACCGATAATCAACTTATAACAAATTATTCGAGTACTTTTATTAAAAACGTCTAATTCTTATAAATAAAAATCCTCCTAAGAAACTTAAGAGGATTTGATTTGTATTATATTGTTGAAAATTATTTCCCAAATACTTCTTTTACTTTTGCTGCAATTCTTTCTCGTTCTGCATCTGTTAAATTAGAACCAGAAGGTAAACACAATCCGTTTTCGAATAATTCTTCTGCTACTTTTCCTCCATAATAAGGTGCATCTGCGAAAACAGGTTGCATGTGCATTGGTTTCCATAACGGACGAGATTCGATATCATCTTCTAAGAAAGCTAAACGTAAATCTTCACGCGTTTTCCCTGCTACTTTTGGATCAATTAAAATTGCTGACAACCAATGGTTAGAGAAATAGTCAGAACTTGGTTCTGTAAATACCGTTACGCCATCAATATCCGCAAATAACTCTTGGTAGAATTTATTCATTGCACGACGAGCTTCCACTCTACTTGGTAGAACTTCCATTTGTCCACGACCGATACCCGCAGTAATATTACTCATACGGTAATTATACCCAATATGTGAATGTTGATAATGAGGTGCATTATCGCGTGCTTGTGTTGCTAAAAATACCGCTTTATCTTTATCTTCTTGTGTGTGGGAAACTAACGCTCCACCTCCTGAAGTTGTAATAATTTTATTCCCATTGAATGATAAGGCTCCAAAACGACCGAACGTTCCACAAGCTTTACCTTTGAAAGTAGAACCTAATGCTTCTGCAGCATCTTCTATCACAGGAATGTTATATTTATCAGCAACAGCATGTACTTCGTCTAATTTATATGGCATTCCGTACAAATGCACTGCTAAAATTGCTTTTGGTGTTTTTCCTTTTGCAATACGATCTTTAATTGCTTCTTCTAATGCAATTGGGCAAAGGTTCCATGTATCTTTTTCCGAATCTACAAAAACAGGCGTTGCACCTTGGTACGCAATTGGATTTGCTGTTGCTGAGAATGTCATCGATTGACAGATTACCTCATCACCATTCTTCACTCCTAGCAATATAAGAGCTAAATGTAAAACTGATGTACAACTATTTAATGCAACAATTGGATTTGATGTATTCAACACTTTTTGAATATCAAACTCAAATCCGTCAATATTATCACCTATGGATGTGATCCAATTCTTATCAAAAGCATCTTGAATATATTTCATTTCATTTCCTGAAAGATGCGGAGATGAAAGCCAGATTTTAGTTTGCATTTGGTTAGTTGTATTAATAGTTCAAATTTAACATAAAACTATAATTATAACTTCATTAGTTAATCATAAAAACTTTATAAAATAAAAAAACTTATTAATACACTCTCAAACATTTTCTTAACGTAAGAGTTTTAATGCCAATCTTCTAATTCATTATCCATCGTCTAAGTCTTCGATGCAACGTTTTTCAAACGCCATTTAGACTGACGATAATGTGCTGCTGGATCGTCGGATTTTTAATTTCCTTTTAAACATTCAAATTCCTTGTCATTCAGAACTTTCAAAGAATCTCATATCTCATATCTAATTGTTCATAAAAACATTTTACATCGTAAATCCCATATCAAAAACCTTTTACAAATATTCTACTGCCACCCTACTGCCACTATGTTGCCTTTATCCTGCCTTTATCCTGCCTTTATCCTGCCTTTATGTTGGGAGTATCTAGCAAGTTTCAATAAAATCTCAAAAATCCCCCTTTGTATATGTTTTTCACATTTGATGAGCGTTAACAATCACCTCACCCTATGGGTGTACAAATCACCCTCCTAAATTATGGTTTAAGCTGTTATAAGCTCAATACCTGCTTTATCAGCTTTATATTTTATTTTATTAATGAGTTCATAATAACTCCAGTTTCTTAGGACAAATCTTTCTTCTTTGGCAATTTCTATTTTTTCTTCTTGATCTAGAATAACTATCGTTCCTGCTTTTTTTTCAACACAAAAATCAATTAACATTCTACTGTAAACATGTAGCCGATGATGAACATATTTACTCTCTGTATTTTTTAATTTTTTTGCTATTTTTAATTTTCTTACTTCTCCTTTCCCTCCTTTGCAATAAGGCACTCCTTTTAGTATTCTTTTACGAGAAGCTTGTATCGCTAATCTTCTATATAAAAATTCTTCTTTGCTACCAATGGTTAGCTGAGATCTACCTATTTTTACAACCAACGGATATTCCAACGACAAAGAAACTTCTGCAATAATATCGGGTTGTAATTGATTTTTTTCTTTTTCAATTTCTACAGTGAATACCCAAAATATTTTATTTTTTTCTAATTTAATATGCGATCTACAAATTCTAATTTCTTTATTTACTATTTGCTCCAATAGCTTATAATTATCAATATAATCTCTTCCAAGATACGTTTTAAAAGGTATTTTATAAAGTTTAAAATAAATGTATTTTTTATCTGTATCATACGAGAATTTACTTATCCTCGCTATATTAAAAGGAATTGCTATATCTCGTTTAAAAATTTTTAATGAAAGTTCACCTTTCCAATACCTGACACAATCCTTCTTGAAGGATAGGTATAACGTATTCATCAAACTAGACAATATATACATTGGAACTTCGTCCTTAAAACGTTTTGAGAGCACACGATAGATCGTAGTCGACCGTGAACATTTGAGTATACCATCTTCATCTTTGTTTTCGTCTACTAATTTATATTTGATTCCGTCAGAGAAATAAAAAAAATCTTTCACCATTTCTTGCACATACAAATGAGAAACAATCAAATTAGCCGCTATAAAACATCTATTTTGCCATTTATAAAGCGTACTCAAAACTTCATTTCGTTCTTCTTGAGTCGGTAAATCAGCAATTAATTGTATTTTACGTGTTAAAAAAACTGTAGAATTTTCCATATTCAGTTATTTAGGGGTTTAAACTTGTTTTGTTGTGTCAATTTATAAGCAACTACAAATTCATTGTGCACTTCTTTCTGAGAAAGTTCTAATGTCTGAGCAATGGTTGTAAACGATTGTTTCTTCTCGAATCGAAGCTTTAAAATCAACGATTGTTTTTCGGTCATTTGATTTTGTTCCTTTTCCTCAGAAACTATTTCTTTTTTAGACACGAATACATCATGACTATTTATAAGGTTCTTAACATCCTCTATCGCACTTCTAATCTCCTTGCTCGTTTCTGAAACTCTTTTCCCCATTGCATTGGCAATCGCTTTGTATCTGAATCCATATTTCAAACAGAGTTCAATCAAATGTTTTCTTTCACCACTTAATAAGGGTAATATTTTTCTAATTTCTTCATAATGTTGGTCATGTATTACTTTATCCATTATGGTTTCTTCAACCTCTAAAGGATCGTATACAGTCAAATAATTCTCATAATTCTCGTAACTATCTAATGAATGCACTGACCTAAAAAATTTATTTTTAGATCTTCTATAATGCGAATAACAACTTTGTTTCAAAACAAGTCGCGTGAAATAAAAGATATGTTCAGGTCTTTCTATGTTATCTCGATATTCCCATAATCTAAGGAAAGCATCTTGTACCAAACATTCTACAACAAATTCATCATCAATTATTTGTTTACCAATCCAAAAAAGTAGTCTTTTATGTCGTGAATAGATTTGCTCCAAAGCTTTGGGATCGCCTTCTTTCAATAATTCATATTCTTTTTCTAGCATAAATAAAGGTGGTTTTTAATTATGTTTTACGTGATGCATTACGTTATACGCTCAACGTCTTTTTTCTTATTAATATTCAAATTCATTTTTAAAAACAGATTTTGTCATTCTGGGCTTGTATCAGAATCTCATCTTGTTGGTATTCTTAGCTTGTCGAAAAAGCTCTTCCTTTCATTTTTTTACTCATCTAAAAAAACATTTGAAATTAAAAGGAGGAGCCATGGTATGGCTCAGGTAATTCAACTAACTAAATTATCTCCATAAAGTTGGCAACTCGCTCCACTCAGACACTCCAACTTTTTTTATTCCAATAATTTAGAGTAGAATTGTATTTCGATCCTAAATCGTCGTTTTTTTTTATTCCTATTTAAACATTCAAATTCGTTTATAACAACGGATTCTAAAAACGTCCTTGCTGAAGAGTCGATTGTCAATTCGGCGTAAAGAGCGTTAAAAATGATTTACTGTTCGCATTTCATAAATGATTTAAAGCATTTAGCGAATAGCCATTATTGACCGACTTGTAAGCACTATACCTAAGCTCCACTGGAGCTTCTCCTCTTAATCTCAAATGTTTTTGTGTCAAGACAAAAATGAACATATAATCATTTTCTTATTATCATAAATTATCTTCAGAACCTCATTCTCAACCTCAAATACATCATACTTTTTACATTGTACATATTACAATTCTCACATCTAATCTGTACTTTTTACTTAATACATACTACATCTTAACAATCCCTTCCGATACACGAACCTCGAACAAACCATACGGAACGCATATACAATGGATACAGAATGGATATAGCGCGGATACACAACCAATACAGAAAAGTGTCATTTTCGATATACAACGATACAGGATTTTAACTCTTTTTAACATTTAATTTATCTAACCACAATGTTTTTTATCAAGTTTTATGTTCTACGTTTTACCTTTTACGTGTTTTTTCTAATTAAAATTCTAATTCGATTTTGACAACGAATTTTGTCATTATGAAATCAGGCATAAACCCACAAATTCCCCTTGGACAGTTTTAAAAATTACATTAATAAATGAAATAAAAATTAACACTACTTTTATGAAGATCATTCACTCTCTTATAAGTTGTCTTCGGGGAATTAAATGTGAGTCTTTATCGCTTAATAATTTTGTTCACTATTTCTCCTTCCTACTAGTAGTATATCCACCACTAAGGTCCGAATTTCATTTACCATGTCAGTCATGGTTTTTATTTGTGCATATAAAGGTATAGCACAAAATAATCTCAGTAGTTCAGCATACAATTGCCTACTGAATTTGAAGTAAAATTTTCTCATAATTTTACATAGTTTTTTAATTCAACATTAGTTTTAAAAGCCATCCTTTCCAGTACATCGCGCCAACTTTGTTTGGGGAAAGGGGTTTATTTTTTTACGTAATACGCTCAACGTTTTACGTGTTTTTTATTATCAATATTCTAATTCACTTATAACAACGAATTTTAGAGTCGACATACGATTTGCAGACGAGCTTCAATCCATTGAAACAAGCGTAAAAAAGATTAGTGAGCGTATGCGAATCATTTAATCTTTTTAGTGCGTGAAATGCTAATTGAACGTCGAAAATCGCAGTCTTGACTTTTTGATTACTTTTTGATCAAGCAAAAAGTAATATACCGAAGCTTATCAAGCTTCTCCTCTTAATCTCAAATGTTTTTTCATCAAGGTTCCCCGAAGGGCATATGAATTCATTCGAAAACAATAATAACTCATGAATAAAAAATGAACATATAATTATTAATCAACTTGTAACAATTTATACCTAAGCTCCACTGGAGCTTCTCCTTTTAATTTCAAATGTTTTTGTGTCAAGACTTCCCCGAAGGGCATATGAATTCATTTAAAAACAATAATAACCCATGAATAAAAAATGAATAAATATTGTTTTTACACTACTTTTTAAGTTACACCCAAAATTCCCCCTCCAACAAGTTTTAAAAATTACATTAATAAATGAAAAAAATTAACACTAATCATTTTATGAAGATCATTTACTTTCTTCTTATGGTGTCTTCGGGGGATAGAGTGTGAATCTGTTTACTCTTTCATAATTTTACATCGTTTTTTAATTCAACATTAGTTTTAAAAGCCACTCCTTTTCCTGTACATCGCGCCAACTTTGTTTTTACGGTTTACGGTCTAAGTTTAACGTTCTACGTATTTATTCTTATTATATTCAAATCCACTTTCAACAATGAATTTATAAACTGTCATTGCTGAAAAGTCGAGCGTCAATTCGGCGTAGTGAGCGTTAAAAATGATTTATGTTCGCATTTCATATGCGAATGTTCTAAAGCATTTAGCGAATAGCCGTTATTGACCGACTTGTAAGCATAGACTTGATTTTTTGATTACTTTTTGATCAAGCAAAAAGTAATATACCTAAGCTCCACTGGAGCTTCTCCTTTTAATTTCAAATGTTTTTTTATCAAGAATTCCCCGAAGGGTATATGAATTCATTTAAAAACAATAATAACTCATGAATAAAAAGCAATAAATAAATAACTACTAATTATCCTCTTATTCTCGGAATTATGTTCAGAACCTCATCTCCTTGTTATTTTGATGTATCGAGAAATCTATTACTTTCATTTTTTGCTCATCCAAAAAACGAAACAAAAAAAGATGCCGACAGTAGTCTCTCAATGATTCAACTAAATAAATTATTTCCATAAAGTTGGCAACTCGCTCCACTCAGACACTCCAACTTTTTTTATTCCAATAATTTAGAGTTGAATTGCATTTCGATCCTAAATCGTCGGATTTTTTTAATTCCTTTTTCAATATTCAAATCCCTTTTAACAACAAATTCCAAAGCGACATACGATTTGCAGACGAGCTTCAATCCATTGAAACAAGCGTAAAAAAGATTAGTGAGCGTATGCGAATCATTTAATCTTTTTAGTGCGTGAAATGGGAATTGAACGTCGAAAATCGCGGTCTTGACTTTTTTGGTTCGTTTTTGTGTCAAGACTTCCCCGAAGGGCATATGAATTCATTTGAAAACAATAATAACCCATGAATAAAAATGAATGTAAAATACTTTCTATCACTTTTTTATGAGCAAAAAAGTAATCAAAAAACTCTTGTCTTTGATTTTCGACGGTCAAAATAAGTTTCAGCCATTCAATATTTTAAATCATTTGCTACGCAAACAGTAAAACATTTTAACCATGACTTTCAACTTTTTGACACTCGCCTCCAAATCATATGACATTTTCTTCATCTTTTTTCAATATTCAAATTCATTGTCATATAAATTTTCAAATCCCGCACCTCGAATTTCGAATTTCGCGTCTCGAATCTAAATTCTCAAATCTAATTTCTCAAATCTAATTTCTCAAATCTAACATCTACTTTGTACTTAATACATAATACTTTCTACATTTTACACTATACATCACAACTACTACATTTTACAATTCTAAAATCTCAATACTAATATCTAACATCTACTATATACATCTTACAATTCTAACTGAATCGAATAACCATCTGTGCATTTCTATTATAAGAAATACATATTTAGAGAGAGTACTTTACTTGATTTGTAGAGGAATAAAACCAAGCATATTATATGAAGTTCTATGCGGATGTGATGGAAGAAAACGACCAAAAACAAGAAAGGCATGGAACTCTTCTTAAAGCATTAGAGGTACTGGCATACCCAAAGGAACAATAAGAGAGCCCACGCCTAGGTCGTGAGCAAATTTACTTATTTTCTCGTTGCTACAAAAATTACCAGTTTTCCAATGCGAGATAAAAGTATTTTTACTTTATTTTTTAACTATCTGATAACAAATATAATAATAATATTCGACATTCGGATATAAATCCGAATTATTTTTTTAAATAACTCTTTCATTTGTCTAAATGAAAGATAAAAACAGAAAAATTGTAGAGTTTATAAGAGACAATTGGTTAGCAGATAGTCAAAGTAACCTTTCTTTTGCAACTTCTCATGGAATTGATGAAAAGACTGTAAGATTAATTAAAGAAGATGAAAATTACAATATCAGTTTAAAAACAATTTTAAGAATTTGCGAGGCACGAGAAATTAAGTTATATGAATTTTTTAAATTAGTCAACATATAAAAGGCTCCTAATGGAGCCTTATCTATTTTATTATATCATGTTATTTCTTTACAGCATCACCTTGTCCACTTCCTGTAACGGTAGCCAAAATGTATTTAAAATAACTTCCTATAGATAATGTTTGGTACATTTCAGCGTCTAACTCCGCTAATTTTTCAGGAGTTGACATATCTACATTATTCACTTGCCCTAAACCTGTAATTCCTGGTAAATAATTAAACACACCTCTTTTTTCTCTTTCAGCAATTAATTCTTTTTGATTAAAAAGGCAAGGTCGCGCTCCAACTAAACTCATATCTCCTTTTAATACATTAATTAATTGAGGTAATTCGTCTAATTTAGATTTACGTAAAAAAGCACCAAATTTTGTAACTTGTGCTGGAGATGCTAAATGTGACGCAACCGATTTAGTATTGACATCCATTGTACGAAACTTAATCAGTTTAAATGGTTTTTTACCTTTCCCAACTCTTTCTTGCATAAAAATAGGTGAACCTGTATCGAATAAACCGATAATGTATAGTATAATTCCGATTGGCCATAAAAATAGTAGACCAAAAAAAGAGAATAATATGTCGAATAATCTTGTCATAATTGTTAGTTATTAGTTAATAATGAATTGGTTATTGGTAAAATGGTTATTAGTTACTAATTACTGGTTACTAGTCACTCCTCTCTAATTACTCCTCGCAAGTCACTAGCCTCTAGTTCTTATTTTTTATAAATTTTATAAGACCATTTAACATTTTAGCAATCTGTTCTTGCTTCAAAATTAATTGATCTAATTGATTTTGTTTAATAAAATTTAAATTAAAAGCGATAATTAATTGTGTTTCTAATTCCGCTGAACTACCTAATGAAATGTATAAAAACTGTATAAATTCTTTATCCGATTGGCGTGCTGCACCTTCTGCAATATTACTTGGTATAGACACAGAAGCTCTTCTCATCTGAGTAGATAAACCAAATTTTTCAGCCTCAGGAAATTGTTTTGTTATTAAGTATATCTCTGAAACAAAATCTATTGCAAGCTTCCAAACCTCTAAATCTTTATGTGTTTTCATTGTTTATTAGTTAATTATTATTGGTAAATGGTTATTAG